>JAAYFL010000078.1 GCA_012728235.1 Synergistaceae bacterium | reverse complement strand
TATTCTATAATAGCTGGTGGATAAATGAAGTGACATCGCTAGACCCCAAGATACGCTCCGTGTTAAATGATTTCAGAAGTCTTTATAACGAAAACTGTCCGGATCCAGACATTAAAAGAGCGATACTTGCATATGATGCGGTAATGTGGATTGCGGCTTCTTTATATCAAGCTTCGGGCTACAGAGGAGAGGCTGTAAGGCACGCAATGCTCTCAACTAGGAATTTTCCTCTTTCTCATGCAACGCTTACAATGGACCCAAGGACACATGGCCCGTTAAACAAAGCAATGTCTTTGATTAACTGCGATAAAGGCAAAGGTGTATTCCAAAAGAGGATTAGACTGGAGCAATCAGACCAGTAAATATCAAGTCAATTTTTTTGTGAATGGAGTTGTTCGTAGGTCCATAAAAAAAATTACCAACAGACTGGAAGAACGGTTCGTCGACTATTGGTCGGAATCAAAGGATAAGGATTGCATTTGGTGGTTGGGCGAGTGGTGGTCGTGGGATCGACTCAACAATCTCGCTTTAGATTGCGAGGGCAAATTAAGAGCTGCCGGATTTAAAAAAGGGCAGAGAATCGCCATGATTATGCCAAACTCGCCAATGGTCTTTGCTATTTCCATTGCTGTTTGGCGCCTGGGTGGAGCTGTCGCTCCACTGAATGTGAGAACAGGGATTCCCAATCTTGTCGACACGGTGAGGATATTAGACGTCAACGCCGTATTTATATATGAAGATAAATTGGAACACGCAATAGATTTTAAAAAACTTCTGACAACACCGGTGCTCCCTGCAAGCACTGACAAACCTCTGCAAGAAGTAGTCATGAGACAGGGAGCCATTGAAACAGAGGATTTGGCTGTTATCTTTTCAACGTCTGGAACGTCTGGAAATCCTAAAGCAGTTTCCTGTACACATACAAACATTATGTCTAATATCGATGACGCAGTGGAGGCCGCTCCCAGCTTAATAACGAAGGATACAGTATTCCTTAATGTTCTGCCGAATTTTCACACACTTGGTTTTAACACGACGGGGCTTATGGCAGTGTTGAATGGAGTGAAACAAGTTGTATTGCCAAGTTTTGTTCCTGTGGAAAATACAATAAAAGCCATAGAAGCTGGTGGAGTAAACACAATTATAGCAGTGCCTACCCTTATGGGCTTTCTGCTGGGTTACCTTGCAGCCAAAAATGAAAAACTAACGGGAGTTAGGACTATTATCTCCGGTGGAGACAAGCTTAACTTAGATTTGGATAGAAGAGCTCAAGAGTACATGGGGGTAGGGATTTTGGAAGGATACGGCCTTACAGAATGTTCTCCTATAGTTTCTTTTAACTCGTCTTATGAGAGTAGAAAATTGGGAACGGTCGGACGCAAGTTTAAGTCTTTTGAAATACAAATCAGAGATAGAGATGGAAAAGTTATTGATCTGCATGAAGAGGGAGTTTTATGGTTAAAGGGTCCCTCCGTCGTCAGTGAGTACTATCGGGATGAAAAAAGCACGCAAGAGCGTTTTGACGATGGTTGGTTCAATAGCGGCGATGTCGTGAGAATAGATGAAGATGGGTTCATTAATATCGTTGACAGAGCAACAGATATTATAATAGTGACAGGTTTTAACGTTTACCCTCAAGAAGTTGAGGCGATACTTTGTAGTCATCCAGCTGTAAAAGATGCGGTTGTGGTTGGAGAGAAAAATAAAGTCGCGGGCGAAATAGCCAAAGCTTTCATAATATTAAATGAAGGAATGGCAGCAACGCCGAAAGAGCTCATGCTTTACTGCAAAGAGCGTATGGCACATTACAAAGTTCCACGCAAAATAGCAATAGTCACAGAATACCCGGTTTCACCGGCGGGGAAAGTGCTGAGAAGAGAACTTAGAAAAATAAATATTGCCAGATAGTGACTATTTTGGGGATAATGTTATTATGCATTAAAAAACAGAGAGAATTTGTGTAGAGTTATGATGTAAATATAAAGATCTGATAATATACAAAAATGACAAAAACTTACGGAGATGTTGATATGCCAAAACTTGATGAATTAACGAGGCTAGAAGAAAGATTTACGGAGGCTTGGAGAGGCAGAGAAAATGAAAATTGCCTCTGGTGGCAGGGAGAATGGTGGTCGTGGAATAGATTAAACGACCTTGCCATTGACTGTGAAAACAAGCTGAAGAATTCAGGCTTTCAAAAGGGACAGAGGATAGTTGTTATACTCCCAAATTCCCCGATGATTTTTGCTCTTTCAGTTGCGGCATGGAGATTAAAAGGTTCTATAGCTCCTTTAAATGGTAGAGTGGGAATGACGAACATTGTCGATACGGTAAAGCTGTTGGATCCCCATTCAATGTTAACCACCGAAGAATTCTCCAATAGTGCAAAGGATACGTTTGATGCAATTGGAGTGCCTATTGTCCCCATAAAGCCGGATGCCCCTCTCAATGAGTGGAAGGGGAGAATGGGCCTTGAAATTTCCGAAGATTACGCCGTAGAATTTGCTACATCAGGAACGACCGGCAACCCTAAGGCGGTGGGCTGTCTTCACTCAAACATAATTGACAACATAAAAATGATTCCCATACAGGTTCCGGGGTTGCTTGATTCCTCTTCAATTTTCCTAAACGTACTGCCAAATTTCCATACTTTCGGCAACAACGTAGCCGGTTTGTTGCCCTTGCTAACCGGTGTGCGTCAAGTTGTAGTGCCAAGCTTTTTGCCAGTCGACACTACAATCGATGCGATGAGACAGTCTGGCTGCAACGTCATAATAGGCGTTCCCACCGTTATGTCATTTTTGATTGGCACTCTTGCGAAAAAAGAAGAACGGTTGGAGAACATGCACTTTGTGATGTCCGGAGGAGATAGGCTCAACGTACAGATGGACGAACGAAGCAAAAAAGTTTTGGGTGTGGGGATCATAGAGGGGTACGGACTTACGGAATGCTCTCCTGTCGTGGCATGTTCACACAGCCAAGAAACGAAAAAACTTGGCACGGTCGGTCCCTGTTTAAAAAGCTATGAACTGCGCATAACGGACAGAGAGGGGAAACCACTCGGACTGCATGAAGAAGGTGTTCTTTGGGTAAAAGGCCCCTCAGTCGCTCCTGGCTATTTCAGAGATCCCGAAAACACCAAAGCTCGTTATGACGGAGAGTGGTTCAATACGGGAGACGTTGTGCAGATAGATGAAGAAGGTTATATCAAAATAGTAGACCGAGCGACAGACATTATTATAGTTGGCGGATTCAACGTCTATCCTCAAGAAGTAGAAGAAGTGTTGTGTGGACATCCTGCGGTACATTCAGCTGTTGCCGTTGGAGAGAAGAGCAGAATCTCAGGGGAACAGGTTAAAGCTTTTGTCATATTAAAAGAAAATTCTGAGGTAGATGCCAAAGAATTAAAGAGCTTCTGCAAGGAGCGTTTGGCTCACTACAAGGTGCCGCGCAAGATTGGGTTCGTGGAAGAATATCCTCTCTCGCCGGCCGGCAAAATATTACGCCGCGAACTTCGCAAAGTAAAAATCTAAAATACAGCCTAAACATACAAAAAGGGAGATGAAAATATTTTTATCTCCCTTTTATTTTTTGTCATTCTATTTAAACTTAGTTCCAATCAACCATTTTACCTGGGTTGAGAATATTTTGAGGGTCAAAAGCAAGTTTGACTCTTTTGATTAACTCAATCTGGCTTTCATCCATAAAATATTTCATGTAGCCTTTACGCTTAAATCCAATGCCATGTTCGCCGGATAGAGTTCCGCCCATGTCAAGAACCTTAGGATACAATTCACACTGCACTGTGGTTAGCACATCATGCCAATCTGTCGTCTCCGGAGCGATAATCGAGCAGTGCATGTTTCCGTCTCCTGCGTGGCCGTAAGCACTCCATTCCAGCTTATGAGAAGTGCAAATCTCTTCTATTGCCTCCAACAAAGCAGGCACTTTGTCTGTTGGGACGACGAGGTCTTCCTTTGTGTACTTTGTGTAGGAAGTGGAAACCGCTTCCGCTATGGACTTTCTCGCCTGCCACACTCTGTCTTTCGTGCTTCTAGTGTCCGCAACATAGACTTCATATGCACCATGTTTTTGAGAAAGTTTGCCAATTTTTTCGTATATTTTTTCAAGCTGTTCCATATCGTTGTCTTCTAGCTCGATTATTAAAACTGCACCAGCTTCTCCTGCCGGAACTTCAGTGTTAAGGTATTTCTTAACCAGACTTAACGCTTTTTTATCCATAAATTCGATTGAAGAAGGGATTAATCCTCCTTCTTTTACAATCTGAGGCACAAAAGCTATTGCAGTCGCAGTGTCCTTGAATGCGGCAAGAAGGTCGACTGAGTAGCGAGAAAGTGGAAGAAGTTTTAACACAGCTTTCGTTATTACTCCCAAAACTCCCTCAGAACCGACCATGAGTTGAACAAAATTAAAGCCTGTAGCGTCCTTTAATCTTTTGCCGCCAAACCACGTTATTGAACCGTCAGGCAGAACAACTTCCAAAGCAAGAACTTGAGCTCCTGGGGCTCCATATTTAATTACTTTGTTCCCCCCGGCATTTTCTGCGATGTTGCCCCCAATATAGGATGAGTCTCCGCTGCAAGGGTCTCCGGCATAAAAGAGATTATTCTCTGTCGCCATAGCTGTAATTTCAGATGTTACGACTCCAGGTTCAACCGTTATAGTCAAGTTCTTATGGTCAAGCTCAAGAAGCTTATTCATTTTTTCGAAGCTCATCACTATTCCGCCATGGACAGGAAGAGCTCCGCCAGATAGACCTGTGCCTGCTCCGCGAGGAGTAACCGGAACTTTGTGTTTCGAAGCTATTTTCATTATCGAAGAGACATGCTCTGTTGTTTCCGGAAAGACCAGAACTTCGGCAGAGTACTCTCTGCCATAAAAATTGCTGGGTACTTCGTCGCGAGAATATGTTGCACATTTATCTTTATCCGTAGAAACATTGTTGCTGCATATAGCAGAAACAAGTTCGTTTATTACTGTTTCATCAACTCTGCCATATGTAAAAAGATTAGCCATAAAACATTCCTCATTTCAGTTTTTCTAGATAAGTATTTTAACATAAATAATTATACAAATATTCAGATATAATAGCATATTGTAAGAGAAGCTCTAATGTAAAAAGGCTGACTAAAAAGCGTTTTTTAGGTAAAGACTTTATAATCGTTTTTGTGTTGGAAATAAAATTTTTTCTCATATATCTTTTTCAAAAAGAAATTCGATATTAAAGTTACAAGAACAGAGCCGTATTATTAAATATGTATTTAACCGAGCAGGGTGAAATAGTTGAAGGCAGTTAAAACACCACAAGTGAGTGGA
Organism: Synergistaceae bacterium; assembly: GCA_012728235.1. Classification (NCBI taxonomy): domain Bacteria; kingdom Thermotogati; phylum Synergistota; class Synergistia; order Synergistales; family Synergistaceae; species Synergistaceae bacterium. The sequence goes on along the minus strand of JAAYFL010000078.1, from coordinate 8,871 downwards.
AGCAATATAAATATTGTCCAAGAAATGCTGCTGTTAGCATTTTTTATAACCTCACTATTCATTAAATTTATAGCATTTCAATACGGCATGTCAAAAAGCTTTTTTATATCAAAACAGCTCTTAGCTTTGCTATCCTCTTTTTCTATTATCACCATATTTTTTGTAACTGTTTCACTTTGTCATCGCAAGGCAAGGCTATATGTAGCAATTATTTTAGACGTATTGCTAACTATCCTTATATTGACTGATATCCTACATTTACGGTACTATTCGGATCTTTTTACTTTTAATAATATTGGGCTTATCAACCAGATAGGCGAGATTTCCGAGTCGGTTTTTGCACTTATTCGCTGCTCAGATTTGCTGTATTTTTTAGATATTCCTTTGATTATTTTGTTTATATTTTTAAATAAAAAGTCAGAGAGAAAAACTGAGCTCAACAGCATTACTCTCAAGCGTTTAATAGCATCTCTTTTTCTTATATTTCTTAGCTTTTACTTTGTTTCGTTGCATATAAGGACATACAACAAAAAAGTGCCGGGAGCTCTGAATTCCATGTGGGATAGAGTTGCGGTTTGTAGCAATGTGGGAGCTCCGACATATCATGTCGCTGATCTTTTAAACGTGTTGAGAGAAAATTTATTTAAAGAGAGATTATCTGAACATGAAAGGGAAGAAATAGTGAGCTGGTTTGAGAGCAACAAAAATAGTTCAAACATAAAGGAACACCCCCTCTTTGGGATTGCAAAGAATAAAAACCTGATAATCATTCAAGCAGAATCTCTTCAGCAGTTCGTCATAAATCTAAAAGTAAATGGAGTTCCCGTGACGCCCAATCTGAATGATTTTCTAAAAGAATCTGTTTATTTTTCAAGAACATACGACCAAACAGGATTGGGGAACAGCTCTGACGCAGAATTTTTATCCAATATCGGTTTGTACCCGTCATCCTCCGGTGTCGCTTTTACTCGTTTTGCTTCAAACAGATACAATGCTCTCCCAAAAGTATTGGAAGACAACGGCTATTTCCCCATCGCCTTGCATGGAGACAGACCGAGTTTCTGGAACAGAGAACGCATGTATTCAAGTATAGGTTTTAGAAAATACATAAGCAAAAGAGATTTCGATCTGGATGAGATTATAGGCATGGGATTAAGCGACAGAAGTTTCTTTGCACAGACTGCCTCAATTTTGGAAAATACACCCAAGCCATTCTATGCATTTTTAGTAACTCTCAGCAGTCATTACCCCTTTAACTATCCTCCTCTCATTGCTCAATCGAAGTTGGATGTCGGCGAATTTGGCAACACACTTGTAGGGAATTATCTAAAAAGCATGAATTATTTAGATGAACAGTTCGGCATGTTCTTGGATGAACTTAAGAAAAAAGGGCTTCTGAAATCTTCCGTGATTGTTATATATGGAGATCACACTGCTGTGCCAAAATGGGATGCAGCAAACTTAGAAAAACTTCTGGGAAAAGACTTAAAAAGTGCTCACTCTTGGCGAGACCTTCTAAAAGTGCCTTTAATAATAAGAACTCCGGACCCGAATTCCGTTAAATTTATGAACAGTGAGAGAGCTGTCGGTCTCATTGATTTGCCAAAAAGCGTAGCTCTTCTTCTTGGAGTAGAATATCACTACGGTTTTGGGAAAAATATTTTTGAAGACAATAAAGAGCCAGTTGTTTTTCGTAACGGTTCATATATATATGACTTTGCATATATAGAACCTTCGTTTAAAAAGGCCGTTGATTTAAGAAATGGACAAATATTAGAATACTCGCGTTTTCGGGAAATAAGTAAAGAAGCAGCAAAAGAGCTTGCATACAATGATAAAATATTGGCTCACGACTTGATTCCTTCGATATATGAAAGAACAAAAGAAGAATAGAGTTGAAGATATCTTCTTCTGTGTAAAGTCACTGTTGTCAAAAGGAGATTGTGAGATGTATATGTTATTTGGGAGGAATAATATATGGATAAATTAACTGTTACAAACTTTGTTTATTGGGCAATTTGGTGGGGATGGTGGATAGTTCAGTTTACTCTCTACCTTCTGACTGCATTGCTTATCTGTGACGGTATATATCAAATAATTGTTAGCATAAGAGGTTTCTGGAATCAGAAACAGCTACCACCGGCAAAAAGATACAGAAAATTTGTTGCCTTAATTCCGGCACATAATGAAGCTCAGGTCATCGCGCCTCTCTTGGATAGCCTTGCAATGCAGAATTATCCAAAAAATTGCTACGAGGTTTATGTCTCCTGTGACAATTGTAGCGACAATACGGCAGATATAGTTCGCTCTCACAATGCCGTGGCTCTGGAACGATATGATGATACTCAAAACGGAAAGACGTGGAACGTCCGTTGGGCGTTGACACAGCTCCCTATGGAGAAGTTTGATGCTCTTGCCATGTTTGATGCAGACAATGTTGTAGACGAAAACTTTCTCTTTAATATGAATAACTACATGGAAATGCATCCCGGTGCTGAGGCAATACAGGGTGTTTTAGATGTAAAAAACCCAGATGACAACTGGCTGACACGATCTTATGCCATCGCATACTGGTTTTCAAATCGCTTTTGGCAGCTGGCAAGAGGCCTTTGGGGGCTTTCCTGCACCTTGGGTGGGACAGGGCTTGTGATAAGAGCGGCCACTCTTGAGAGAATAGGCTGGAATCTTGAAAGTCTAACAGAAGACCTTGAGATGTCTACTCGTTTAATTCTTTCCGGCAGTAAGGTCAATTGGAATGATGCCGCGATAATTTATGACGAGAAGCCTCAGGACTTAACCGTGTCAAAAAAACAGAGAACAAGGTGGATGCAGGGACATTATTGGGTGTTTTGGAAGTATGGGTGGAGTGCTTTAAAGTCTTTTTTTGTAACAAGAAAGTTGCAGTACCTTGACTTGTTTCTCTACTTGCTTGCTCCGGCGAAATCTTGTTTGGGCATAATAATTCTATTGGCCGGTATGGCTTATACTATTATAAATAACGTAATTTTATTTCCGACCATATCAAGCGGAACGCCTCAAACAATGATGGGGTGGATTCTGTTTTTCGGATTTCCTCTCTTCTCAATTGCCGCTTTTTGCTTGTTGTGTGTCATTATTGGGCCGTCAATGCATGAGAAAAAACTTACTTTCCGCTACGTGAAAGATACTTTTTCATATTTGTGGTTTGGGCTCACTTGGATTCCAATTCTGTTTAAAGCGATGTTTCTTGCAAAAAATCAGGATACATGGGTGAAAACGGAGCACACAAGAAATATGCATTTGAGCGAAGTTTCTAAGTAAGCAATTATTAACATGACGTTTGAATGGAGGTGCCAAAAATAAAAACACAGTTCTCCCTGTTGAGCAAAAGACGTTTCCTGCCGCTTTTCTTGACTCAATTTTTAGGCGCCTTCAACGATAACCTTTTTAAAAGCGCGCTCGTTATTCTTATAACTTTTCGCTTGGCGGAACAAAATGGAATGAATGCGCAGATACTTATAACAGTAGTGGCAGGTCTATTTATTTTGCCTTTTTTCCTGTTTTCGGCGACAGCTGGCCAGCTCGCTGACAAATACGAAAAATCATTCTTAATAAGAATAGTTAAATTTGTAGAAATTATTTTAATGTGTATGACGGCAGTGGCATTCCAATATCTAAATTTATTTGCGCTGGTCATCTTGCTTTTCTTTATGGGTGCTCAGTCCGCTTTTTTTGGACCTCTAAAATACAGCATACTTCCCCAACATTTGGAAGAAGATGAACTTGTTGCGGGAAACGGACTGGTCAGTGCCGGTACTTATATTGCAATATTGACTGGAACTCTTTTTGGTGGATTGCTAATATTGCATTCTTTCGGTCGCGTTATTATCTCTACCGGAGTCGTTTCAGTGGCGGTTTTAGGTTTTATAACGAGCCTCTTCATTCCAAAAGCTTTACCCCCTGATCCGGAAGTTAAGATTGATTGGAATATTCCGAAAGCGACATGGGAGATAATTTCCTACGTAAAAGTCATTAAGCCCGTTTTTCGCTCCATACTCGGTATAAGTTGGTTTTGGTTTTTGGGTGCGGTTTTTCTGGCTCAATTTCCGACATTTGCAAAAGACGTACTAGGAGGAAACGAACAAGTTTCGACACTGTTTTTAATAGTTTTTTCTGTTGGAGTCGGATTTGGTTCTACTATTTGCAACAGGATATTAAAGGGGCGGATTTCCATGAAGCTTGTTGCTCCCGCATGCGTAGGTCTTTCTTTATCTACCTTATTGCTGTATACTTTTTCCCTTCTCTTTAAAAAGGGAGACTCTCTTGTCGGAGCACTGGTTTTTCTGCAAGATTATATGTCGTGGGGGATAGTGCTGAGCCTCTTCTTACTTGCCGCTTTCGGTGGTATATATAGCGTGCCGATGTACGCATTAATGCAGTCAAAATGCCCCGAGGAACATAGGGCAAGATCTGTTGCTGTTTTGAATATTACAGACTCATTTGCCATGGTTCTTTCAGCTTTTTTTGTGACCGGATTACTTTTTATGGAGATGAGTATAATTAATATTTTCTTGGTGTTGGGAATAATGAACCTTTTCGTAACACCTTTATTGAGCAGAATGGTAGGTGCTTACGTTGATTGATGGTTTTAATATAAGAGAAAAGATAATAAAGGCTTGCCTCTTGTTGTTAGACAAGGGGCTTGTCAAGGGAACAGGTGGCAATGTCAGTGTCAGAACAAAAGAGGGCTTCCTTATTACGCCGAGCGGAATAGATTATGGAGTGCTCTCAATTAGTGACATCGTAGAACTAAATATGGATGGAGACGTAGTAAAGGGAGAACGAGTTCCGTCTGTTGAAAAAGAACTACATCGAATGATTTTTGCTGCTCGTAAAGACGTAAACGCAATAGTGCATACACATCCAATCTATACCACCTCGGTAGCTGCCACAAGAAAAGATATGTATCCTTTAACAGATAATCAGGTCGTGCTTTTCGGTGGAAGCATTAAAACGGCAAACTATGCTCCCATAGGCTCTAAGGAATTAGCAGAGAATGTATTAGAAGCTCTTGGAGACGGCGGAGCTGCTCTAATGTCAAATCATGGAGCAGTTTGTGTCGGCGAGACATTGCAGGAAGCTATGTTTAGGTCTGAAATGCTGGAGGATTTTGCCAAGATATTCATTCTTGCTAAAAAAGCAGGAGGGGGAGTCCCCTTAACAGACACAGAAATATACGAAATAAAAACTGAAGTAAAAGAAAAATACGGCCAAAAGGAGTATAATAAATAGCAGATAATAGGTTGTATAATTAATCTGCATAGTAATTCGGGGAGCTTGTACACAGGCTGAGAGGAAGTTCTAAACTTCGACCCTAGACCTGATTTGGATAATGCCAACGTAGGAAACATTAAATTAAAATTTAGTGAGAGCGCCTACAAGGTGGCTCTCATTTTTTGTTTATTTTTGTTTTTATCAATAAACTTAAAAATATTTATATAGTAAGGGAGTAGAAAGAAATGGAAAAAACATTATTTAGTGAAATATTGGAAGATGTTCGTCATAGAGCTCCGGTTGTGCACTGTATAACCAATTACGTCACAGTAAATGACTGTGCCAACGTTCTCCTTGCTTGCGGAGCATCTCCCATAATGGCAGACGATGAAGATGAAGTAGAGGATATTACAAAACTGTCATCTGCCCTTAATCTCAATATCGGAACGTTAAATAAAAGAACTGTTAAGTCTATGTATAAAGCTGCAAAAGTAGCCAACGAGATAGACATTCCAGTCATTTTGGATCCCGTTGGAGCGGGTGCTTCTGCTCTTAGAACAGAGACCGCGTTAAATTTAATTTCTGACATAAAAATTTCTGTCATTCGTGGGAACATGTCTGAAATACGTGCTTTGGCAAGGGGTTACGGACTTACTAGAGGCGTTGACGTAAATGTCAAAGACATCGTAACAGAGAGTAATCTTGTTGAATCTGTTGAGTTCGCAAAGGAATTGAGCAAAAAACTGAATGTCGTTATAGCTGCAACAGGAGCAATAGATGTGATAGCTGATTCAAAGGGTGCTTACATAGTCAGAAACGGAGTAGAGATGCTATCCAGAATCACCGGTAGCGGTTGTATGCTAAGTGCGCTTACTGCAGCTTTTTGCTCGTCAAATAAAACGAGACTTAAAGAAGCTTCAACAGCTTCAGTCCTTCTTATGGGGATATCAGGCGAAATTGCATATCGTCGCATGATAGCAACAAAAGCCGGCCATGGGCTTTTCCCCTCTTACCTAATTGACGAAATAGGAAAAGCAGATACTTCAACTTTTATTGAGGGTATGAAAGTTGACTTTCAGTAGAGAGCAACTGCTTCTTTATGCGATAACAGATCGTAGATGGAGCGATAAAGATTCGTTTTTTCTTCAAATTGAAGAGGCTCTCAGAGGTGGCATTACAATGTTGCAGCTGAGAGAAAAAAACTTGAGCACAGATGATTATGTAGATTTAGCAAAGAGGGTAAGAGGCTTAGTTTCAAAATACAAGGTGCCATTCATTGTCAATGATTCTCTTGAAGCAGCCTTGTTATCCGGAGCTGATGGGGTACACATGGGACAAGTTGATAATATTCCCAGTGACATCAGAGACAAAGTAGGCAATGACAAAATATTAGGTTTGTCTGCTGGTAGCGTGAGAGAAGCTCTCAAAGCAGAGGAGATGGGTGCCAGCTATATAGGAGTAGGTGCGGTTTTCAATACTTCCACAAAAGGCGATGCAAAGCGAGTGGAGCTTCCACTTCTTAAAGAGATATCTGCCTCCGTGTCCATACCGATTGTCGCTATCGGCGGCATAAACGAAAACAATATATTGGAGTTGGAAGGGAGCGGAATTGCAGGCGTTTCTATAATTTCAGCAATTTTTGCACAAAAGGATGTTTTTTCTGCCGCTGCACGATTTAAGGCATTGGCTGAAAAGATAATACTAAATTAAGCGGAGGGCATATTATGAAAAAAGTTCTCACAATAGCCGGTTCTGATTGTAGTGGTGGCGCCGGCATACAAGCTGATCTAAAAACCATGACAGCGCATAAGGTCTACGGCATGAGCGTAATTACGGCTCTTACCGCACAAAACACAACCGGAGTGCAGGGGATTTTCGACGCATCACCGGATTTTATAGAGCTGCAAATAGATTCTGTTTTTCAGGATATAAGGCCTGATGCCGTAAAAATAGGAATGGTTTCTTCTGTAGATACAATAAAGTCAATTGCAAAAAAATTAAAAGAATATGACGCAAAACACATAGTAGTTGACCCTGTAATGGTTTCTACGAGTGGCAGCAGATTGCTAAGCCCTGATGCAATTACAACTCTAAAAGAAGAGCTGTTTCCACTTGCAGAGGTGATAACACCTAATATGGCTGAAGCTGCGGTTCTCTGCAATTTTAAAGTAGAGAATAAAGAGGAAATGCTGAAAGCCGGTTTGTTAATATCCAAAGAGAGCGGAGTAGCTGTGCTGATAAAAGGCGGTCATCTGTTGGATTCAGCTGATGATTTACTTTGTAACAGTAAGGGTGAGACATTTTGGTTTTTATCTCCACACATTGATAATCCAAATATTCACGGAACGGGGTGTACTCTTTCTACAGCAATAGCATGTAGTTTGGCTAATGGATTAAGTATGGAAGAGAGTATCGCGAAAGCCAAACTATACATAAAAGGTGCTATTGAATCAGGTCTTGATATCGGTAGTGGTAGAGGCCCTCTGAATCACGGCTACGCAATATCTACCAGTCTCGATTAAAGTTTTTCTTGCTAAGTACATTTTTAAATGGTTTATCGAGAGTTTAAAAACGGCTCAACTATAACGTATATCAGGATTTACGTCGTTTCTTTTAATCTAGAGGTTGATACATATTAAATTAGAACATATAATATGCATTTGAATCTATTGATTCAAAGACACATGTACAGATTCGCATAAGGATAAAGAAGGAGGACTCATAAATGGCTAAAGCAGTAGTCGATCAGGATGCTTGCATCGGATGTGAAGCTTGTGTGGGCGTTTGCCCTACGGAAGCAATTACTGTTACCGACGGGAAAGCTTTTGTTGACCCAGACGGATGCGTAGAGTGCGGCGCTTGCGTAGCAACTTGCCCCGTTTCCGCTATATCCCAGTAATTTTTTAATCTAAACCAAAAGGATAAAATATTAGTAAAACTATCGAAGCCATTTCACAACGTATTTTCGAATACGATTGCGAAATGGCTTCCTAATTTTTAAAGACAAACTTTCATTTTTATCTATTTTTGTTATAAAATAACTCCGGTAATTTTAGTTGGAATAATAAATTCAGGAGAGCCTTGGGCTCCTGCTGCCACTTCATATTTATCAAAACAGACAACAAGGCTTCCCTCGTCATTTATATAAAAATTTTGATCCTCTTTTATTTTTTTAAACTCATCTTGCGAACCTCTCTCAACCCAAAACATTCCATTTTCCTTGTTATTTATGCGCTTCATTTCCGTCCTTATATATTTGCTTATTTTCTGGACATAGTTAGGTTGTTTTTTTAATAATTCCTTGAGTGTAACGAGTTTCCCGCTATCTCTGAGAAAAGTATAAAATTCATGTTTCGTAGATGATGATCCAACGATATTGAGTAGATAGTGATCAAAAGCTAGGATTTTTTCGTTGTTTGTTTTGACTATGACATCAGATATAAGAGCGAAGTGTCCCTCTGTTTTCGAGGTTTTGTTCGTTTCTTCAACAACATAATTCTCATACTCCGAAATGGCGGCTTTTGCTTTCACTCTAAAGTTGTGATTTAGCTCATTCTCGTTTTTTTTGTCAGCCAGACCTCTAATCAGAGGAGTAACTATCTTTGCTTCAAATCCATC
>JAAYFL010000077.1 GCA_012728235.1 Synergistaceae bacterium | reverse complement strand
GGATTATGGACAAGCATACTCGGCTATCCAGCGACAGGCAAATACGTCAGCAATGGGACAGGGAGAGATGGCATTAACAGGAAAAAGCAAGGGAAGAAAAATCTAATAATAAGATATAACAAAGTGTGGCAATCGGAGAACTGTGACGTATGTGCGAATATATTATATATTGGAGGATTTATAAATGGACAAGTATATCTATGATGAAAGCAACGGTTTATGGTATGAATTGCAAGGCGATTATTATATCCCTTGCCTGATACTTTCTGAAGAAGAAACACAGCCTATCGGTTTATGGGGATAACGTCACAGAGAGTATCTAAAGGAGCATAAGCACATTATTTATACTACAATGCTGCTCGATGGCACACTGAACCACTATCTTGCTGATATAAACCAACAAGCGGAGCAAATGTTCCATAGATCGATTAAAGAAATGGCAGAAAGGCAGGGCGTGACAGAACAGCTCAAAACAGAACAGCCTATGGAATGGGTTGGAAAGATGGGAAATATTCAAGCCTGTGCAAGAGAGGTCGTTAATAGCGAACTGATTTTCGCATAGCATTATTTGAGGGCGAAGATACTTTTATTGGTATCTTCGCCCTTTGTTTAATAGTAACGCTTTTTAGCGTCATTTTCCTTGCTATACAAGGCTTTTTAAGACTTGTTTTCGGGTGATAATGGTTTTATATTAGCGATTCGATTTTTGCAAAAATGCTACAGATTTGCGAGAGAACTGTTGACAAAGAAAAAAGGCGGAAGTATAATTAGTTATACAAATCATACTTTATAAAGGAGATGTTCTTATGCCAAAGCCGAAAGGAAAATATGCTTGGACTGCCACAGTGGGCGAAAAAGGACAAATTGTTATACCAAAGCAAGCAAGAGAATTATTCGACATTAAACCTGGCGACACACTGGTGCTTTTGGGAGATGAGAAGCGAGGAATTGCAATTCCTCCGAAAACAACGTTTTCACAGTTCGCTGCCGCTATATTTGAATCCGCTGAGGAGGATGAATGATGACACTTTGTAATATCAAAAACTTAAGTAAATCATATCCCCCTTTTGTGTTGTCCGACATTTCTTTTAAATTGAACGCTGGGCGAATTACTGGTTTTATTGGCAGAAATGGAGCAGGTAAAACCACAACGATAAAATCCATTTTGGGACTTGTTCATACAGATTGCAGTGAGATTTGTTATTTTGATTTGCCGTTTTCAGGTAATGAGCGGGAAATCAAGCAACGTATCGGCTTCTCCACTGGTGCAGTCAACTATTATCCGAAAAAGAAAATAAAAAATATTGTTGCTGTTACGCAAACCCTTTATCAGAATTGGGACGAAGGAGCGTACCGGAAATATCTTGAAATGTTCTCACTTGACGAAAGCAAGATGCCTTGCGAACTTTCAGAAGGAATGAAAGTAAAATTCAATCTTCTTCTCGCCCTTTCACACAGGGCAGAAATCCTGATTTTAGACGAACCAACAAGCGGACTTGATCCATTTTCCAGAGACGAATTGCTGGAATTATTTATTGAACTAAAAAACAGAGGGGTTGCTGTGCTGTTTTCAACGCACATCACTTCGGATATAGAAAAATGTGCTGATGATATTATGTATATCCGAAACGGCAGACTTGTTGCCAACTGTTCTAAGGATGACTTTTGCAAAAACTATTGTAAAGACGGTGAAACTTTGGAAGAAAGTATATTACGAATGGAAAGAGGTGACAAGGTATGATAAAACTACTCAAAAAAGAAATGAAACTTGCCGCTTCACCTCTTTCTTACATATTTATCGTGTTTGGACTGATGGCATTTGTGCCGGGCTATCCTATACTCGTCAGCTCCTTTTTTGTATGCCTTGGACTATTTCAGTCGTTCCAAAGCGCAAGAGAAGCGAACGACATTACCTATACCGCCCTTTTGCCTGTTGCCAAAGGTGATATTGTAAGAGCGAAATATGCGTTTTGCATTGTGGTGGAGCTTGGTTATTTTATCCTGACGTCGGTGGCTGTACTTATTCGTATGACATTATTATCGGAGGCTGCTGTATACAGAAACAACGCTCTGATGAACGCCAACCTTGTGTATCTTGGCTTTGTGTTGCTGATTTTAGGACTGTTCAATTTGATATTCGTCGGCGGTTTTTTCAAGACAGCATATAAATTTGCAAAGCCATTTGTTGCGTTTATTGTCGCCGCTTTTGTTGTTGTAGGCATTGGTGAGACGCTCTTTCATATCCCAGTACTTTCGGCTCTGAACGCTTTTGGCTTTGAGCATATCGGTTTACAGGTGAGTGTATTTATGGTTGGCATAGCCTCTTTTGCACTGCTAACCGTAGTTTCTATGCATCGGTCAATAAAAAACTTTGAGAAGATTGATTTGTGATATGATATCCTGACAGTGGAAGCACCCTGCAAGATTTTGTCTTGCAGGGTGCTTTCTGCAAATGTATGTAAGTCCGCAAGACAGGAATGCCCTGCGGTGTTGTTGTCAATTCCAAAGTTACCTGTCTCTGTCAAAGGATTTCTTTTTGTGGGACTGCTGTCTGCCTTTTTCCTGAAGCTGTCGGAGATGTTCTCTGACGCTCTGCTTTTCGGGCGGTTTCTTGGCTGGATTTTCTTTCTGCTTGAGCTTCAGATTGTATTCCCATACCTCACGCTTATAGCGTTCCACAACCTCCTCCATTTCTCGGTAGGTTGCCATAAATGCCTGAACATCGGGATAACCGTCCTCTTTCAGAATATCAGGGAGCTTGTCCAGCTTTTCGGAGATTTCTTCCTCTGTCTGCTGTATCTTCTCGGCAAGTGCCTTTCGTTCCTTACCCTTGAAAAGCCCTGTGGTGTCTTTTAGCTCCTGTTTCAGCTTCGGTAATACTCGGTTCTGCAAATGCTTGATTTCCTTTGCACTGTCCTGTACTCGTATCATAAGCTGCTGCATAATGCGGAACTCCGTCATATTGATATTGAGCGTAGGCTTCGGAGGCATATCCTGTTCACGGATAAGAGTTTGCAGAAAATCTTTTGCCTTGCCGATGATACTGCGGAACATATCAGGCAGCCAGCCGCTTTTACGGATGGACTCGCTTGCCTTGTCCTGTATCTCAGTCTGCTTGATTTCCATTATCTTTGCTTCTGCAATTCCCGTAACAAGAGCCATATCCGCTGTCCTGTTCCATTCCTGCCTTGCTTCGTTATCGGCTTTTATCTCCGCTTCTTTCGGATTGTTCTTGCCGATTTTCTTAGTAGGCAGATACACGCTGTTGTTATCAAATACTTTCAGGTGCTGTTCGGGATCGGAAATATAGCTGTTGATAAGAGCGGTGTAAAACTCTTTTTCTCCCTCAAGAAATGCTTCGCTCTTGTAGCAGTCATCCTTTACCGAAAAGAGATGGTTTTCATAAACCTCGCCTTTCTTGATGACGGTGCAGCCTTGACGGATTTTTCCGTCCTCGCCGGTTATCTCTTTCTTGGTGCGAACCCTTTTACCTGTTTCATCATAAAATACGCTTCGGGTGGCAATCTTGATGTCAGCTTCGGGGAGTAAAGTCCTTTCGCTGAATATCAGATGAATGTGGTAATTGGTCTTGCGTTTGTTGTGGTGCAGTGCCGATACACATTCCACACCATACCTTTTACGGAACTCGTCTGTAAACCGTTGCAGTAGCTCCTGCGGTTCGTACTGTGTGAAAGTTTCGGGCAGAGCGATAACCAGTTCCCTTGCTTCGATACATTTTCCTTCCGTTCCGCTTCGCTTAAATTCCTGCTGGCTTTCCCTTGCAAGGTTGCTCCAAAAGGCATTATCAGCGGTGCGGTAGGTGGCGTAAAGGTTCTCCTGCCTTGATTTGCTTGTGATATACGAAATGCGTCCTTTGACATTTGGCAGCTTCGTCATCTGTATGAAGCTGTGTCTTGCCATAGTGTCCTTTCTCCCGTGACGGGCGTTCTCGTTTTGCAACCGTCAGAGCTGTTGCCGCTGTTTCGGCGGTCATTGTCGGCGGGACAGCGAAGAAAATTGCGGTGCAATTTTCTCTGTATCAATAGAGGGAATGTCCTGCCCAATATTGATACTTAGCTCCCTGCAAGGGCAAAATACCAAGAGTACAAATTGTCAGATTTGTGCGAGGGGTATATTTCGCTCTCAAACGCCGAGGGCTTGAGAGAACGATTAGTCAACCTTGCGTACATCTTCTCTGACAAGAAGGTTTCTGCCCTGATTGACCGTCATAAAATGCTCCAGCGTATCGCTGCGGATAATAGCCTTTCGTCCGACTTTAAGGACGGGCAGCTTACCCCATTCGACTAACTTTCGCATTGTGTTTCTGCCGATACCCGTACATTCGGCGGCTTCTTCGATGGTTAATCCCATTTTAACTGTACTCATGCTATCTCCCTCCTTTACGAAATACTCATTTTGCAACCCCGTAATGTTGATTATACTTATTTTGCTATCTGATGCCAACCTATTCTGCAACCTGATACTAATTATTTTTAATATTTATCGGGAATAATGGTTGCAAATCGCATTTCG
>JAAYFL010000076.1 GCA_012728235.1 Synergistaceae bacterium | reverse complement strand
CCCATATACATCTTGAAATCTCAAAGAGTAGCCATTTTCAATGGTTATTCTCAGCGTTGCTCCACCGGGAGTGAAATAAAGATGGTTGATTGGTTTATCCTTCCAATCATCAGGATCTAATCCTATATCCGTCCATCTTCTGTCTCCCCAAGTAAGACCGTAACTGCCACTTTCATTAAATCTCTCTGTCATTTTCTCTATAATATTTGGAACTATTTCTGAAAAGTTGTCTCCTAGGGGTGTTAAAGGAGGAAAGTCTTTTGATATTTTTAAAACCCAAAGCTGATCGGGAACCGACCATTTGTATTTGGCTCCCTCATGCATAGGTGTCACCATATTTGTCAAACACTTGCTTCTAACCAAAGCCTCTATCCTTTTTTCATCTGTATCAATATTCACAAAAAGATCTTTAGCATTCATAGATTTATAGTCATAATTAATACTCCTATATATCTTTGTTGCAGAATTCAATATAGCAATATTCGAACGATCAAAAGCCAATTCAGTTTTTTCCAAAAAGCGTACATAGGCCATGAAAATAGAAAAGGAGAGAATCACAATTATTATGATTACTATGAGCAGTTCAGTAAGGACAAGTGCCGGGGCTTTGTTTTTTATAAACATTTCTGCCATCTCTCTAGTGTAATTAAAAAGGTTTGTAATTCCAGCTTCATCTTATAGCGTAGAATTTTACTTAAATAACTTATTTAAGTGGGTTTTTAAAAACAGAGACAGAACTTTGTGGCATCTTTATTAACTGTATAATTATATTTTTATTCTAAATCCTCTTAATTTTTTCTATTATATCAGTTTGATATACATTTCTCATGTATTTAGTTAGCGATTAGCGATTTTACTTTAACTTTCCACGCTTATCTGCAATCCTTGTAAAGTTCTTTCGCTTTCTAAAATTATATGACAACTACAAAAAACCGTAAAATTTATGAAAAAACTGACAAGCCATATTGTTTTATCTTTGATTCTCTGTAATAATACCCCTCAACAGTTTAAACTTTACCCTATTTCAAAAGGAGAATTTTAATGTCAAAAACAGAAAAAACTTTTCCACGTTGGATTCCCTTATTGGGAGGACTTCTTGGCAGTATCACTTGCGGAATGCTTCTTTATGCTTTTAGCGTATTTATACGCCCCTTACAAGTACAGTTCGGATGGACAGTACCCGAAGTTACACTGGCCTATTCTCTGATATGTTTGGTGCTTGGGCTCATGACTCTTCCAGCCGGACGTTTGAGCGATAAATTCGGTCCTAGAAAAGTTGTCCTTATGGGTGGGATTGTAATGGCATTGGGTTTCTTTTTAGTTTCAACCATCACACCTCCTGATCCTGCACTTTTGACCGGAGATGGAGCCACACAATCCACTAGCAAGCTCCCACTTTATCTTTTGTATATATACTACGGAATTATTGCAGGGTTCGGAGGAGCTTGTGTCTATCTCCCCCCAATAGCAACTGCGCCGAAATGGTGGCCGGATAAAAGAGCTCTTGCTACAGGGTTCGCTGTCGTTGGTATAGGGCTAGGCTCTTTTGTAATGGCTCCTGTGTCTACAAGCATGATAAATCACTTCGGAAGTGCTCTGCCTGTTTTTAAATACATGGGAATTGCAATGGGAGTAATTGTGGTTTTTGCCGCGATGTGCTTAAAAGAGCCTCCGAAAGGCTACAAACCGGCTGGTTGGAACCCTCCTCAAACATCATCTGAAGGTGTGCCACAGAATTATAGAGATTATACACATGAAGAAACGCGAAAAACTCCTCAATTCTGGTTGCTTTGGCTCACTTATTTCGGAGGATCATTTGCAGGATTAATGGTTATAGGATTAATCGCTAAGCACGGCATTGACGCCATGACAATAGCTTATGCCGCAAGGGAAGGGATTGACGCTTTAACGGCTGTTCCAGATGACGTTGCTAAGAACATTGCCATGTCCGCATCTTTTGCTGCAAGCGCACTTGCTGTTTTTAATGCCGCAGTTAGAATTTTGATAGGGCCTCTTGCCGACAGAGTAGGAACAAAAAAGATTTTTGTTACTTTGTTCGCAATTCAAACAGTTGCGATGTTATTTCTGTTCCCGGCAGGAAAATCTGCGGCTCTCCTTGCCGCTTGCGCCGGACTTATAGGATGGAACTACGGATCAATTTTTACACTTTTTCCGGCAACTTTATTGCAATACTACGGCCCAACAAATCAAGCTTCTAATTATGGACTGCTCTTCTCAGCATTTGGATTTGCAGGGTTCTGTGGTCCATACATTGGCGGGAAGTTACAGGCTATGACCGGCTCTTTCTTTGCGCCGTTCTTGGTCTCTTCTGTAGTGCTTGCTATCTCTGTGGCGATACTTGCCACTTTAAAAGCACCTAAAAAAATCCCCGTTTAGTATCATCTAAAATAAAAGCGGGTGCTTTGGAGATATCCAAAGCACCCGCTTTCTATTTCATCAACAAATTAAAAATAGAGATCTTGAACTCCCTCTTCAATCTGTTTCAACTGTTTTTTTGTTAATTCTTTCGTCTTTTCATCAGCTATCTTTTCTATTTCTTTCTCTATTACTTTTTCGCCAAGCTCTTTTAAGTCTTCCGAAGCATAACCTACCAAGTATTCTTTTAAGGTAAGCAACGCATTAGGCTGGCAAATATTCTTTATTTCGCCGGATTTGGCAAGATACATAAAACGGTCTCCAGTGCGTCCTTCCCTGTAACATGCAGTACAGTAGCTGGGGATATATCCATCTTCGCATAGCCACGTAAGTATCTCTTCCGGGGTTCTCTCGTCGGAAACTTTAAACTGTGCTGTATCGTCACAACTGCCATGTGCAATGTCTTTATGATATCCTCCAATACCCGTACATGAAGCAGCGCTAACCTGCGATATCCCAAGCTCCAAAGCTTTCTTTCTGGTTTCTGGAGTCTCTCTTGTAGAAAGAATCATACCTGTATATGGGGTCGCAATTCTTATGACTGCAATTAGTCTTAGAAATTCTTCATCAGTTAGAAGATATGGGAAACTATTGAGGTCAACGCCCTCAGCCATGCGCAGACGGGGTACGGATATAGTATGAGGCCCTACTCCGAACATCTCCTCCATGTGTTCTGCTAGCATAAGCTGTCCCACCATCTCATATTTATAGTCATAAAGCCCGTATAGAACTCCGGTTCCTACATCATCAAGTCCGCCTTGCTGTGCTCTGTGCAACGCAGTCGTGTGCCAATCGTAGTTGCTTTTAGGGCCTACTGTGTGCATTTTTGCATAAGTTGGCCTGTGAAAAGTTTCTTGGAAAAGAATGTAAGTTCCGACGTCTGCCGCCTTTAATCTTTCATATTCTTCTACCGTAGTAGCCGCAATATTTACGTTAATCCTGCGGATAGACTCGTCTTTGCTATTTTTATATTTATAAATACGCTCTATACATTTAATTATATAATCCAGTGGTGTTTCCACAGGGTCTTCTCCCGATTCTATGGCTATCCGTTTATGTCCGAGAGCCAAAATCGCTTCTACTTCTTCGTCAAGCTCTTCCATGGTAAGTTTTTTTCTAAGCATGACTGTATTGTCTTTATGAAATCCGCAATATTCACATCTATTGATACAGTAGTTCGAAAGATATAAGGGTGCAAAAAGTACAATTCTTTTTCCGTAAATCTTTTCTTTTATTTCTTTTGCCAGATGAAATAGTTCTTCTTCCAGTTTTGGATCAGTTATCTCCAAAAGAACAGCGGCTTCTCTGTGAGTAAGTCCTTTGCATGTTCTGGCTTTATCTAAGAGCGACCGAACATATTCCTTGTCTTCGACAAGCTCCTTCGCATCTTTAAGCGTCGAAAGTATCTCTTCGTCGTCTATGAAAGTAGTATCATGAAATTGTTTTGGATCGTACATGAATTTATCCTCCCCTGTACACTTTTGCTTTTGTGAATTTATTAAAGAACAAAGATTTTTAAAAAGGAGAAACTCTTTCGAATATTTACGAAAGAGTCACCTTTAATCCTATATTACACAACAGAATGGCTCTTTATATGCTTTATGTATAAGGTAAATTATACACCATTGCTTGTTATAAAATATAGGTAGAAAATACGGGTATATTCTCATATTAATTTTTAAAAGATAGAAATACTATGATTTTTTCGTTATAAATACGTAACAAAGTATTTTTTTGTATACTATAATCAGATTAAGAAAGGTTGGTGATAATTAAATGAAAAAGCTTTTTTCAACGTTTTTAATCATTGCTATTTTGTTCGTTTCAGCCCCTCTCGCATCAGCGATTGATTTAGGCAGTATCCTTAAGGACGCCGCTATTACCATCGTCGGAGGAACTGCAGTAAAAGCTCTTGCTCCACAACTTGACGAATTTATCAACACAATAACTTTTAATAAAGGTGTGAAGTTTGATGGATTTACCAAGGTCGTTCCAATTTTATCCATAGGATCAGGAACACGTATCGGAGCCGCACAAGTAGGAGCAAATACAAAAGATGCACTTGACAGGACAAAGGCCGTTGCTCAACTCGAAGGTGAATTTCAGAAAATCCGGGCACAAGCACTAATCCCCATTGATAAAGAGATCCCTATCTCTCAGTTTAAACGAGTTAAAGGCGTGGGAGTTACTGCCATAATTGATGTTAAGCTATAAAGCTTATAATTAAATAGTATCTATAGTTTACAAATATAGCGGAGGCAATATTGCCTCCGCTATATTTGTTTTTATAGTCTATATTTATATTGCTTTATTTCATCGGTTCCCAACCGCCGCCCAGTGCTTTGTATAATCGAACGATGTTGGAAACCATCTCACCTTCGCTTATAACATATTGCTCTGACACTGAAAGATACGATTTTTGAGCAGACAGAACATTGTTGTAGTCTGTCAGTCCACTTTTATATTTATCATTTGCGACAGAGAGAGCATCGCGAGCTGCGTCCACACTTAGCTTTAATGAGGAATTACGCTGTCTCTCCTGCACTTCTGCTGTAAGAGCATTTCTAACTTCTGCAACTGCTTCTAAAATCGTTTTTTCATAAGTAGCAAGAAGCTGCTCTTCCTTTGCACCCTGCACCCGAATATTGTTTTTTATGGCACCCCAATGAAATATTGGCCAAGATATTCTGGGGCCAAAACTATATGCCTTAGCGGGGCCGCTGAACAAATCTCCCGTGCTGAGAGCTTCTGTTCCTATTGAACCTACAAGTTGAAATTTAGGCCACAAATCCGCTCTTGCTGATTTTGTACGAGCTAACTGAGCAACCAGCTGACGTTCAGCGTAATAGATATCCGGTCTCTGGCGAAGGGCTTCTGCCGGGATACCTACGAGTTCAAGCGTGTCCCCCTTAGGTAGAGACTGTTTGTCCTTTAACATCTCTTCGAGAGTACCCGGCACAACACCGGTAAGAACGGCAAGGTTATTCTTAACCTTCTCAATAGATGTTTCTATTGGGGGTATAGAAGCGTTTGTCTGTTCGTAAATATACTTTGCTTGATTATATGCCAGTGCATCGGTTAGACCGGCCTTATAGCTCGAAGAGAGCATCTCCAAAGACTCTTTCTGTATGGCAAGATTATTCTTAGCTACATCTAAACGTTCTTGTAAAGTTCTGAGACTCAGATAGTTAATTGCGACCTCGGAGGATAGAGTAACCCACGTCGAATGCAAAAACGCATATTGCGCCTCCAAAGTTGCTACTCCTGCCTCAACGGTGGCACGACGTCCGCCGAATATGTCTATTTCCCAAGACGCATCCACTCCGAGTCGATAAGTATCAACTTTTTCTCCTCCAGTATTGAGGGGAGACCTCGTAGCGGACCAACTATTTGACGTGTCTAGCCAGGGGAGCATGGCTGCTTTGTTTATTCCCAAAGCAGCTCTTGCTTCTTTTATCTTCGCACGAGCAGAAGCAAGATCCTTGTTGCTCTCCAAGCTGTTCATTATAAGGTTAGTTAGAGTGCTGTCACCAAGAGATTGCCACCAGCTTGCCAAGTTTACGACAGATGGTGCTTTTGCATCTTCTTTTGAAAATGATGGAATAGGATTGCTTAAAGCAAGCTCTGTCCACTTCTCCTCAGAAAGCTCTATAATTCTTGCTTCTACAGGTGTTTGTGCCACTACTTTCGTTGAAAAAAGAAGTAGCATAACTGCTGTAAACAGTGTGATTTTAGTTTTATTCATCTGTTTTTACCTCTGTTTCCTCGGTAGATATATCTTCATATTTGATTTGTTTTTCTTTTTTTGATTTGCTTGACAACCGTCCTAGCAAAGCTTCCGTTCCACCCTCAAAGAGCACGTAGAGAGGGGGGACCAAGAAGATTCCTACGACTGTAGCCGCTAACATCCCGAAAACCATTGTGGTTCCGACGTGTACCCTACTATTCGCTCCGGCTCCACTTGCAAAAAGCATGGGGAGAACTCCAAGAACACAGGTGAACGCTGTCATTAAGACCGCTCGGAAACGCTCTCTTGCAGCTTCGGCTGCCGCTGCGATAAGAGGCATCTGTTGTTCTTCATGCAATTCTTTTGCAAATTCAACTATAAGAATTGCGTTTTTGGCGGCCAATCCTATCAAGAGCAGTATCCCTAGCTGTGCATAGATACTGATTGAAAGGCCCATGACCCAAAGTCCCAATAGTGCTCCAAGCATAGCAACAGAAAGAGACAGTATAACTGGGACTGGCACAACCCAACTTTCGTATTGAGCTACTAAGAAAAGGTAGGCAAATAACAGAGAAATTGCCAAAATCATTATTATGGTGCCGGTTGAATCTTGTTGCTGATAGCTTAAGCCTGACCATTCATAATTATAATCTGTTGGTAATCCTTTAGCTAACTCGCGGATTTTTTCCATTCCCTGACCGGTGGAATATCCCTGATTCATAACTATGGTAATCGCGGCAGATGGATAAAGGTTATATCTACTGATGGTGCGAGGTGCAAGTGTCTTTTTTACTGTCAAGAGGCTATCTAGGGGGACAGGAGTTCCTGTTGTGCTATTTACAAATATCTCTCCTATTTTATCCATATTGCTTCTATAAACTCCCTCTGACTGGACCATAACCTTGTTGACTTCTGTACCTATGTTAATGTTATTGATATAAGCTGAGCCGAAGTATGTCTGTAATGTAGAGAAGATTGTTCCTACAGGAACATTCAACATTTCAGCCTTCTCTCGGTCTATATCGAGGAACAGGTGCGGAGTATCAGCAGTATAAGTACTAAAAGCATATAAAAATTCAGGGGATTGATTTATTTTGCCCAACAAATCTCTTAATACCATGGCTAATTTTTCCGGATTATTTTCAAGACGCGACTGAAGTCTCATGTCAAGTCCTCCGCTAGCACCCAGGCCTGAAATAGCGGGCGGTGTAAAAACGCTGAATTGTGCTTCAGGAACTGTGGCAGCAATAGCACGTACTTTAGAGACTATAGATCTCAAACTTCTATCTTTAGTCTCTCTTTTACTCCAGTCATCAAGGGGCAAAACCATTGATGCAACGTTTTCGCCGGCCCCACCCATTATGTTATAACCCATAATCTGAACAGCGTATGCCACTCCTGGAACATTCATTATGTCGGACAACACTTTATCCATTACAGACTTAGTGCGTACCTGGGTGGCGCCCTCTGGGAGCTGAACTGCGGCAAATATGGCTCCCTGGTCTTCATCCGGAATAAATTCTGTCGGAGAAAGCTTCATAACCATAGTAGCTGAGAATATTACCATTAGGAGACAGGCAATGGTAACAAGAGATCTTCTTGCCAAATAAGTTGCGCCTTTAACGTATCCATTTGTAGACTTTTCAAGGGTTTTGTTGAACCAGCGCAACAATCCCTTTCTCTCTTTCGGTTCACTTTTAACCAAAATATGAGAACACATAGCTGGACTAAGTGTTAGTGCTACAACCAAAGATGCTGTTACAGCAAATGCAATCGTTACAGCAAACTGACGATAGATAATTCCCGTAATTCCTTCCATGAACGCTACTGGGACAAATATGGCAAGAAATACTAGCGTCGTGGCTACCATAGCTCCAGTTATGTCTTTCATTGCTTGTGCAGTTGCTTCCTTTGGAGAACTGCCGTCTCTATCCATGATAAATTGAACTCTTTCAACAACGACAATCGCATCATCAACGACCGTCCCTATAACAAGTACTATCCCAAAAAGTGTAAGGATATTGATGGTGTACCCAAGTGCTCCTAACCCTACAAATGTAGCGAGAAGCGATGTCGGAATGGCTGCAACCGGAACCAGTGTAACCCTCCACTCTTGCAAGAAAAGATAGCAAACAAAAACTACAAGCAAAAAAGTAAGTATGAGTGTCTGGAATATTTCTCTCATTGTTGCACGGACATAAGCAGTGGAGTCGTACGAAACAACAAATTGCATGTCTTCAGGCAAAGTTTCTGATATTTTTGCAATTTCTTTTCTGACGTTTCTCATTATCTGAACAGCATTGGAACCAGACATTTGGCTAAGGAGCATCATGGCGGAGGGTTTCCCGTTCAACTGGGCGCTTGTGGTATATTGTTCCGCTCCAAGCTCAACTCGTGCAACGTCTTTTAATTTAACTAGTCCACCCTGTGCCGAAGTTCTTAGAATAATATTTTCAAAATCCGCAACGGATTCAAGGCGTCCCTTTGTTGTAAGAGAGTAAACGAGAAGGCTATCTTCATTTCCCGGGGCTCCTCCCACGGCACCTATAGAAGCCTGTCTATTTTGACTTGCTATAGCAGTTGATACATCCGATACACTTAATCCCAATGAGGCAATACGTGCTGGATCAAGCCAAACTCTCATACTGTACTTCGCTCCGAAAACTTGGCAATCTCCCATACCGGGAACACGTTTTAAAATATTTTTAACGTTTGCATTGGCATAGTTTGTCAATTCAAGCGAACTGTAAGTTTCATTTGGAGATATTAAACCAATAAAACCCAAGGTATCAGAAAAACGGCTTTCAACTGTAAGCCCCTGAGTAGTAACCTCTGTTGGCAATAAAGGAGTAGCCTGCTGAACTCTATTTTGCACTTTGACAAGTGCCATATCAGGATCTGTCCCTGTGGCAAATGTGACGGACAAGCTGTAAGAGCCATCATTAGAAGAGCTGGAGTTCATATAAATCATTCCATCAACGCCGTTGACAACCTCTTCTAATGGAGCAGCGACTGTATTGGTCACAACTTCAGCGGAAGCTCCTCGATAAGTACCGCTAACTTGAATCTGGGGAGGTGTAACGTTAGGGTACTGTTCAATAGGCAAAGAAACAGCCACGATGAGCCCTGAAAGCATCATCAGGGCAGCTATTACCATCGCAAATCTGGGACGTTTTATAAAAAAATCTGAAAACATCTGCTAATTACCTTCTTTTTTAACGGGTTCGCTTTTATCATCAGACAGGACTGAATCTTTACCGTTAGCATCTGACACAATGTTGTTATCCGCTTCTGATTGAGATGCAAGGGAAGCAGTTGTCTTCTCTGCAGGCTCAGCTATATTAACTTTTATTCCCGGACGGATATTTTGGATGCCTGTGGTAACAACCCTGTCACCAGCTTTTATTCCGGAAGTTACTTCTCTCATTGATCCAACTTCTGTACCCAAAGTTATTTCGACCTTCTTAATGACATTATCACTGTCAACCACATATACATAATCACTTGCAGAATCAGCGAGAAGTGCTGTCTGAGGAACCACTATGACAAGCTGGCTTTTAACCTGTTTTGTGGCTATGCGAACCATAGAGCCCGGTATTAAGAGTCCTTCAGGATTATTAAATCTTATGCGCATTGACATGCTTCCTGTTTTTTGATCCATCTGATTGTCTTCAAAATCTCGCTCTCCGGATGCGGTAATCACGTCTCCGTTGCTGAGTTTAAGGGTTGTATTGTATACAGAGCCGCTTTCTTTAAATATAGCCAGTTGATTTAAGTAGTCCTTATCCGGCATAGAGAATTTCACGCGGATTGGGTCCATCTGAACTATAGTGGCAAGTGCTCCGGAAGTCGCAGAAATATAATTCCCTTTCGTAAAATTCGTTGCACCTATACGTCCGGAAATAGGAGACCTTATGACAGTGTTTCCTAGGTCAATCATTGCGAGCCTAAGGTTGGCGTTGGCCTGTTCTACTGCGGCAAGTGCTTGCATAACTGCACTTTCTGCAGAATCAAAATCAGCTTTAGAAACACTTCTTTCATCTGCATTTTTTAAACGAGCAAAAAATTTCTCAGCTCTGTCTAAATCTGCTTTGGCTTGAGCAAGCTGTCCTTTTCTAAGGGTCACTGTTGCTTCATATTTACGAGCATCCAATGTATAAAGAGGTTGTCCTACTTTTACGATAGAGCCCTCTTTAAAATTAACTTTTATAATTTCACCGACAACTTGGGCCCTAACTTCTACGCTCTGGATAGCATCCACTTTTCCTATATACTCTTTTTGTGCAAATAAGTCTGTTTCTACAGCTGGCACAACGGTTACCGTAGGCAACGGCCTTACGGCTGTAGCTGCCATATTTGCTTCTTTTCTCTCGTCATAATATTTTTTTGCATATATACTGCCTATAGCAATCAATATGAGAATAACTATTAGCACCAGTTGTGGCCATTTTTTAGCCTTGTCTTCTGTCTTTCTGTTCTCCTGTAGTAAATCCATTTTTACTTCGTTCTCCTTCGCCACTGTTTTTAACAGCTAATATTTTATATATTTTTTTGTAATCTTTATTACTTTCTCTATTGTTAAAATCAATCAGATTATTTTATAAATTCAAGTTCGCACTTATTGAATCAAACAGAAAGTCTGTATCATCAACAAAATCTTCCGGTAAAAAGCCTGAAACTTGTAAAAGAAATAGGCCAAAAAACACGTATGTTACAAGAGTTGCCACCGCTGGAGGATTAACATCCTCTTTTATTTTCTTGTTCTTTTGTGCCTTTATTAGAAATGCTTTCAGCTCTTCTTTCTCTTTGTTCACATTTGCCTTTATGAGATTATCCGCTTGTTTTTGTGCTGATTCGGGCCAACTTTCTCTTTGCGAGAAAAATTTGTGCATTCTTCTATATTTTTTGTCCGTTAGTGGTTTTAATAGTGCTTCTTTAAAACAAGAACGCATCTCTGAAACAGATGCCGGCTTTTCAAAGATCTCTACTATAGTGTCGCCGGTTGATGCAAACAATCCATTTAGGAGATGTACAAGTATATCTTTTTTATTTTTAAAATGCCAATAGACGGCCCCTTTAGTAAGGTTAGCTCTTTTTGCAATCTCAACTATCGTAACGTTGGAATAATTCCTCTCGCTGAACGCATCTAAAGCTGACTCTAAAATTTCCTGCTTGGTTACTTCGGCCATCTCTTTTGTCTTACGTGCCAACCGGTATACACCACCCTTCATAGTTTTTTTATCAAACTAAATTAACGAGAGGATTATACATACCGTAAAGTATGTATGTCAAGCTTATCCGGTATTTTAAAGATAATCTAAGCAATTTGTCTTATTTTATTGTGATAAAAATACTTAACCTTATCTTAACCATAAAGAGACAAAGGTGTCCTGATATGCGAAGTAATCCATAACAGTACAATCAAAACTCATTCTGTGTTAAACTTATGAAAATTTTCTGCAAAGAATCTGTCTTTATACGGGGGAGGGAGTACACATATGAAGGAAAAATTTGACCCGGCATTTTTGGGGCCACAGCTGCTTAAAGAAGCAGAGAGATTCAGCTCCGACCTTATTGACTGGCGAAGAGATTTCCATCAGTTCCCCGAAGTGGCATTTGAAGAACATATAACTGCTTCCAAAATTACCCGTGTACTAAAAGAGATGGACGGAATAGAGGTTATTTCCGGCTTTGATTCTCCCACTTGCGTTGTCGCAGTGGTTGGCAGGAATCTGCCCGGCCCCGGACTTTTATTACGCACCGGAATGGATGCTGTTGAAGTAGAAGAGCAGACCGGATTATCTTTTTCCTCTTCTCTCCCCGGAGTAATGCATGCTTGCGGACAAGATGCTCATATGGCCTCTCTTCTGGGTGCAGCCAGACTCCTTTCTATCCATAGAGACAAACTCAAACGAAAAGTAATATTGCTATTCCAACCCGCAGCCGAAGGGAAGAGCGGAGCTAAAACTTTAATTGAAAACAAGTTTTTTCAAGAATTCGACATAGAACACTGTTTGGGATTGCTCTGGTGGCCAGAACTGCCTTATGGAGAGCTTTTCACCAGAAAAGGTGTAATGACCGCTCTCTCAGACCGTATTCATATAGATATAAGAGGCGTATCAGGCTGGGCTGCAGAACCACATCTAGCCGTTGACCCAGTCACCATTGCAGCACATATTATAATTTCAATACAATCCGCTCTGACAAGAGATCTCGACCCACGCGATCCAGTTGTTGTTTCTTTTCCGCAAATTGAGGCCGGAAGTGCTTATAACGTAATCGCTGATCACGCCAATCTCTGGGGTACTTTGCGAGCCTTTAGTTCTGAAACTCGCCATCTTGTACAAAGTCGCATAGAAGAGATCTCCGCAACAGTGGCAAAAGCTTTCAAAGGGCACGCATCCGTAGAATACTCAGCAAATTATGGACATGTTGAAAATGATCCGGAATTCACTAAAAAAGTCCTAGAGATAGCTCTGCCTTTTTTTGGTGAAGATGGGATAACCATGTTAGACCGACCTCTTCTCTCAGGAGAAGATTTCTCCTTTTTTTCTTCTTACGTTCCTTCTACCTTTATGCTCCTTGGTACAGGACTTGAATACAAACTCCATCATCCTTCTTATGATGTGCCTGAAAGCTTATTACCTTTCTCGGCTGCATGGGAAGCATATATGGCTTTGATGCTTTAGCTTTAAATTGGAGGAGATTATTTGACCATCAGACTTGAACAGATAATCAGTGAAAATCTAGAAAGACTACCAAATGAGCCTTTTTTATGCTGGCAAAATACTTGGTGGTCTCGCGGTGCGTTCCTTGAACTTGTAAAAGAGTGTGAAGAAAGGCTTTTGGAAAGCAGATTTAAAGCGGGTCAAAAAATTGCGTTATTGCTACCAAACTCTCCAATAAGCCTGGCTCTTAACGTCGCTATTTGGAGATTACAGGGAACAGTTGTTTCCATTGATTACCGCGGTGCTTATATAACATTAATAAAACAGCTGGTTCATGCAGATGTCTTTGCGGCGATTACTTTTATGGGATGTGAAAACATCGCTCCTCTTATCTCAGAAGAGGGCATTCCCTGCTACATTACCTCATTGGTTGCTCCCGGCGATACAATTGCTGGAAGGGCTGCACTGAGAGAAACAACGGATAACGCAGTTATTTTTTATACATCTGGAACAACAGGGGAATCAAAAGCGGTAGCTCTGTCTCACGCAAACTTATTGTCTGTCATTGATTCTTGTGTAGAACATCTCGGCGATATTAGTGAAGATGATATACTCCTAAATGCTTTGCCAAACTTTAACGCCTTTGGCTTTCTTTCAGGCTCGTTAATCTCTCTTGTTAAAGCGATACCACAAGTAACTCTACAATCATTTATGCCTGCGAAAACTACTTGGAATATAATCAAACAAAATAGTGTAACTATAATTCCTGCAGTTCCCACAATGATAGCATTGCTTTTAGGAGCGGCCGGACAAGGTTTAGACAAAACATCAAATTTGAAATACATACTTTCCGGAGGGGACAAACTGCCGGAAAACTATATAAAAAGATGCACAGAGATATTGGGGGTTCCTATTATTGAAGGATATGGACTTACAGAGGCGTCTTCTGTCGTCAGCCTCGCTCCGGGAGTCGATGGAATAAAACCGGGGAAGCTTGGAACACTACTCTCCTGTGTTGAATCAAAGATATGTGACGATACGGGAGCTGTTTTACCCCCGGGCCAAGAGGGACAGCTTTGGATAAGAGGAGAAAGCGTCGCCTCTTCCTATTATCACAATGATGAGCTTACTGAGCGTTATTTTGCGGATGGATGGTTTAACACAAGTGATATCGCCAAATTTGATGAAGAGGGCTATCTTTCACTTGTAGGCAGGACAACAGACGTAATTTTCGTTGGTGGGTTTAAAGTTTATGCCGGAGAAGTTGAAACCGTTATTTCAGAACACCCGGCAGTAGCCGAAGTATCTGTTGTAGGTGTTCCAAGATCAATAAGTGGAGAAATTGTCAAAGCTTTTATAGTGCTTAAGGAAGGCGAGAAGATAACTTCCAAGGAACTAATAGAAATTTGCAAGAAGAAGCTTTCGTATTACAAGGTTCCGAGAATAGTGGAATTTGTTCAAAAGCTTCCTTCTAGGAAAACTTGGTAATTTTTTATAAAAATATTTTTGGATTTTAAACCTAAAATATGGCACAAATAAAGGGGGCTTAAGCCCCCTTTATTTGTGCCATATTTTAGGTTTAAAATCCAAAAATATTTTTATAAAAAATTACCAAGTTT
>JAAYFL010000075.1 GCA_012728235.1 Synergistaceae bacterium | reverse complement strand
GTTCTTATGCTTTATCTCCGCTCATTTTATATCTGAACGCAACAACTGCTATCGTATAAATAACGATAGAGTATGAAAGCACAATCGCAAGGTGTGGTAGCAGTTCGGCGTATTCACCAGCAACAGCCAATTGGGCCATTTCCGCCGCATGATAGAAAGGAAGGACGTGGCAAACTTCCTCAAAGCTACCGCCGATAAGTTCAATCGGAATAAACACACCTGAAAGCCATCCAGCAACATTCGTGAGTAATGCTCCACAAATACCGCTAACTGCTTTGTCGTTTAACAGACTCCCACACAGCAAGCCAATCCCAATAAACATTGCCCGTTGGCGTACATTCTAAAAGAAACATCATGGTTGCCAATATAGAGGCGAAATGGAAGGCCTACGTTTTTCAATCGTAAACCCAAAGCCACATCCTCCACGACGTTGTTCTTAACGCTTTCATGGCCACCCACTTTTTCATATTCCCGGCGTGAAATCAGAATGATGGGTCCATAAAGGCCTAGGTTGTATGGTTCTGGCAGACCAATTCCGTTCGCGGCAATCTGAACAAGATTGAACATCATCGAAAGCTGTTCATACATCTTTTCTGTCTTATGATAGGGCTGAACGGAAACCGTGCAACCCGCCTGCCGATAAGCCGCTAGCAATAATCGCAAACCATTCGGTCCCAGCCTCACGTCCGCGTCAAGGAATAGCAGAAGCTCTCCCGTGGCAGCATCTGCGCCGTTTTGGCAAGCCCACGTCTTGCCCGTCCATTCATTTGGCTTTGTGTTCAAGGCGATCAACCTAGCACCACTGGCTGCAATGATTTGCGCAGTGGAATCCTCTGAATTGTCGTCCACACAGATGATCTCGTGTATCGGTAGTGTTTGTGCATATAAATCCGAAAGCAGCAAAGGTAAGTTCACTTCTTCGTTGCGAGCCGGTATGATCACAGAAACGGACGGATAGTTCGCTACTGTGTCCCTTTCCGCAGCGGGTAACGTCGGGAAACGGTGAAATAGTATCGCAGTGACGGCCAGTCCAACCAATACGATTGCTAACTCGACAAGAATGCACGTCATGAACCGCTTCCTTTCATCTTCTTATGAATTGCATCCGCAGCAAGTTTTCCGGTCAATATGGATACCGGTAATCCGGATGGACTAAAAGTCCATTGCCCGCATTGGTAGACATCTTCAATCGGCGTATCTATGGATTCCGCAATTCTCCTGAACCGGCTCTCGGAGGGCATCTTTTCGTTGGTAAATGCCCAGCCCGTAATGGCTCCGTGGGAGTTTCCAGTTTCACGCTCTATCGTTATCGGTGTTGAGCACAGCGCAAATTCAACCTTTTCTAATATACCGGGGAATACGGATGACTCGAGCACCTCTGCTATTTTGCCCATACAATACTCTTTGAATTGACCGTACTTACCAGCATTCGATATATGCTTGACAAGACGGTAATCCATCAGCGTGCTTACGATGACGCCGGTTTTCCCTTGCGGCGCAAGCGCAGCATCCCGTAGAGCAGGGCAGGAGATCTCATAGGTCGTGCATTCCAGGTACTGCCCAATCCATTCATTTAGCTTGTCTTCAGTCGCCGTAGCATCAGTCCAGCCTGTCAGCGAGGTAAGGCCTACCGTTGATGGCGTATAGAACGCATGCGATCCGCATCGGTCTGCAAAATACTCCCTATCCAAATTGACACCCATAAATACAGAGAGTATGGAATCACCACCACTACCCTTATCAACCAGAGCACGTTGGATGCCCGCTTGTGGTGTATGCGCATCTACAGCCGCATAAAACGTTTTTTGATCCGCCGCCCAAACCAGCTTTTTGTAGTTGTAACTTTCTCCACCTGCTGTATACAGCTGCTTGTTATTTGTATCCACGCGGGTCACTGTAGTATCAGTCAGAAATTCACCGCCTGAACGCATAATAAAATCAGTCACCGCCTCAGCCAGAACGCCAGTACCGCCTTTGGGATAGCGGTAATCGAGATATAGCCCAAAGTAGCTCAGTGCAAAAAATGTGGGGGTGTCTTTGAAAAAGTGCTGTGTGATCATGTCTATGAGATGTTGATTGCTCGTGAACCGCTTCAGATAAGCGACGACCGGCTGACTCAGGCGGCTTGCCTTTCGGATATTGACCGGATACTTAAGCAGCCATGGAAGCAGCGTTTTTAGCAATTTCGGGTCTTTCATATTATCGAGAAAAAGCAGATTATCGATGCCGTATAACACGTCCATATAATCCATCACTTTTTGGATCTCCAACGTGATCTTATCGATATCTGGCGCATTCTCCGGAAAGATCTTGGTCAGCATCTTTGCGTAGCTCTTTAGACTCTCCTGTCCGCACAGTCTTGTCCATCGATCTCCAATACCTATGGATACAGGATTTGGCGCAAATTCCAACTCCAGTCCCAAGCTTTTGAGCATAGGGAATAAAATGCCGGAGTTTTCAAAAGCACGAATACCGGCGTCAAAAGCATAACCCTGATGCCAAAAGGTGTTCACCAGACCGCCTGTCTTATGCGATTTCTCCAACAGCAGCGTGCGGTACCCATACCGGCAGAGATACGCCGCGCTTGTTAGCCCTGCAAGTCCGCCGCCTACCACGATTGCATCGTATTCTTTATTCACAGATTCACCCCGCTCAAATAATGAATAACCTCGCGAATTTCTACTGCGTCATTTTTATCGGTCATACAGATACAATCCGCCTCGAACTTTTCCAACAAATCCAAGTCAACCCTGTTCTTCAGCCAACACTTTTTGGCACCGACAAAATTCCCAACAGCTACACGACGCATGATGCCGCGTATATCTACTTCGGTTGAGCAGGTAGGGTGCTCACACAACCTGCACCGCATGGCTTTGCACATCACTGCGTGCGATGCTTTGTCGTACCCGTCATAGAGCCGGTCTGCCGTAAAGGGCTTCTCCACAATGCGGACGAAGTTCTTCATATTTTCCTGATAGACATACGGCTCTTTTCCCAGCTTTTTGAGCAGGGCGTTAGCGGCCGAAAGACCGGAGGTCGTCACTGTGGGCGTTCCTGTTCCCATCACGGTGGACTCGCCGCAGCAAAATAGGTTATCCCATTCCGTGCGCGTATGCAGGCGGCGGAACATATGCTGCCCCAGCATCTGTTTGGGGCCTGCCACTGCACCACCATTTTTCATTGTGTACCATTCAATCGTTCTTGGCGTTGCCACCTCGGCATACCGCACTGCCTTTTCAAAACCGGGGAACCGCTTTTCTATTACGTTAATCAGACGTTCCTGTTCTTTTTGCTTCTTTCTCTGATACTCTCTCTCGTCTGACAAATCCCAGGTTTCAAAGGTGGGGCCGATGGCCACAACAGTGTGCTCACCCTCTTTGCACAGGGTTCTGTCATCGATACTGAGTATATATACCGTCACTTCGCTTTCATCGAGCATATCCGGATTGCCTATCAGCATCTCGATGGGCGCTGTATCTTCAGGAATGATGTTTTTATCTACCACGGCATACAACACGACGCTGGGGTAGGTGGGCACTTGCTTCTTCGCCCACGTCCTGCGTTGTTCGGTCGAATGCTCATGGCCAATCAGCTTGCCATACAGGTTCCAAACCGTTCCAGAGTAAATGATATCCGATGCAGAGAGCACCTGTCCGTCGTCTAGTTTTACGCCCGCGGGCTTGCCGTCCTCAAATTCGATGGAGACAGCCTCCCGTTGCAAAAACATGTCTCCGCCGTGCTCTTCAATAACCTTCTCCAGCTTGCCCGGTAAAAACAGCGTGGAGCCGGCCGGATAGTAGCTGCCGCCCACATGGTTGTCGACGAACATCACGGCCGCCAGTACCGCAGGGGCTTCTTCTACCGTCGCATAGCAATACGTGGACGTCAGCTTGTCAAAAAACTTGAATATCTCCGGATCGGTAAAATACTTTTCCAGCAGGCTTTTTGCACTCTTGTTAAGGAAGCTTAGAAACCGGATATAGGATATCGGATGCTTCAACATGCTTTTTAAAGCTGTTTTACCATCGGTTTCATCGGCTGTGGTGTAGCTGGGTGATTCCACCATCACATGGCGGTACATCGTCAGCATATCGCGGTAGAATCGACGAATGTTATCTTTTTCGGCTGGAAACACTTCGGAGAGCTCATACGCAAATTTCTCAACGTCTGCCCAGAAACGTATCCTCCTGCCTTTAAAGTTCACACAGTATAAAAGGTCATGGCGAATGACGTCAATCGGCTCTTCCAAACAATTGAAAACAAAGCGGTGCGCATTGAAGCCGTTTTCGCCGAAGCCGTACAGCATGGCAGAACCCTGGTCAAACGTTACATCTCCGCGTCGAAATATTCCGCATGAACCGCCCGGATTATATGATCTGTCAACCACGGCAACAGTCAGGCCGCGTTTAGCCAGCAGGCTGGCCGCAGTAAGCCCCGAAAGGCCGCCGCCAATAATAATTGCATCGTATTTCAACCGTATTCCTCCGGACATTCGTTATTGTTGTACTTCTTGTTTGCGTTTTTGCGATAGCGCGTTGTATATCACCGTTGCAACGAAAATAACAAGGCAGATCACTACCGTAATGATCACATCGGTGTATTGGCCGGAAAATCCGTTAGCCGAAGTATGCTTAATCAATATTCCAGTATACGCCCAAACGAGCACAAGCCCATATGCGATATCCCTAAACCGAAGCACAGTGGCAGTACCAATCAAAGCACCCGCCGCCAGCATAATGACCGTCCATGTGGATTCAGGCAAGCCCAAGCCGTTCCAACCACGGTCCACAAGTAGTGTTGTGGCATTTGCAATTGTCGCAACGGTGATCCAGCCAAAGTAGACGCTGAACGGCAAGCGGTGCAATAACTTTTCTCTTGTGGTCAAGTTTTGCGATTTCAGTGAAGATACGATTACAATCAGACAGATTAGCAAGCAAGCCATAAGCAACACCGATAAGGGGATGATCTTGTAGTGCCATGAAAATATCCATGCAGTGTTGACTAAAGATGAGATTGAGAACACGATGGTTGTTTTTCTAAGTAATATCACGTTGACATCGGCATTCTTGCCTCGGAACAGTCCAAGTTGAAACAGCACATATATTGCCAGCAACGCGTAAATCACACCCCAGATCGAGAATGTCAACCCAGCCGGAGCGAACAAATTGGGATAGGAGTCGGAAACTGCGCCCGTGTTAATCCCGTTGATCGGCAATATGTTCGCCAGCGCATTCACAGCAACCATTGCGACAAAGGTAACCACGACGATGATTTTTAACCCGACATTTTTCTTGCTTTCCATAACAATTCCTCCTCTTTATTTGTAGAAATAATACCCATTGAGAAGATGCTCCTCCTTGTATTTCCTTGCGATCCTATGAAGACAGTTCTTAAGCGATGTTAAGCTTGCATCGTCCGAAAGGTACTTCGTCAACAGCCGGTCAAACCGGCTTTTTTCGGTTTTTGTGGCCTTGTTTTTGAAATACCCCCAAACATGCTGGACGGCATTCACTACATTTCCTCTGTGGATGGGTGTACGGTACGCCTCTTCAACCAAACGGTACATCTCCAAAGCCGGGTAGGTGTTCTTGTCCGTTAAGAGTGTGCGAATACGGCCATACTCGGCAGGAGAGCGCTCCAGAATGCTGTATTTATACCTGGCCCATTCTCGCTCCAGCGCGCCTATCCCTTGATTTGAGACACAGTTGATACACTTCAAAGCGGATATGTTTTTGTCCTTTACCTCCAACATAATATCGATGTCCATTGCAGATAACCGGTGATAAAAATCCAGAAACGTTTCCAGCTCGATAGTCTCCGAATGCGCCCCTGTTCTTTTGGTGGGGTTTTGCTGGGAATAATGAATCTTCTGTAAACCATCACCCCTTTTCCAAGTTGCGCCACAAAGATTTATCCAGTCGAGATCGCTCATCGCGTGATCTGCCGGATTGGCAGCATTATGCAAATTGTCATAAACAACAGGGATATCGACAGCCGAAGACGCTTCGAGTACATTGTCGATGTTGAACATGGTATCGTCATTTTCCAGCACCAGGCGGTTTTTCACAGCAGGCTCAAGATGCCTGTAATGCACCAGAAATCTTTTTATAGCCTGGGCTTTGTTCCCATAAACGCCGCCCAGATGAAGTACCAGTTTGTGTTCAGGGTCAAGTCCAAGCGCGTCCAACACCTTTTCGTGATAGTCGAGGTCCTCTATTGCCCGCTCTACTACCGCGTTATTTATTGAGTTGAGAACGGTATATTGTCCTGGATGCATGGATACACGCATGCCCGCTTTCATAATTTTTTGTCCAATGCGCGAAAACTCTCCAGATAAGTGCTCGTGCCACGGTATGTCTGCCGCGATGCTTGATCCAAATGGGATCAAGTCAGAAGAGATACGGAATAGCTTTATACCATTGAGCACATTGTAGTCGATTACGGTTTCCAGCGCAGACAGGTTGTGCTCAATCAACGACATAAGCCGCTCTTCATTGGCATTCTTGAGTGTGCAGCTTTTCATTTCACTGCCATTAACGGCAACTGCAAGACATGCATAGCCAATGCTCATTGTCCGCCCTTCCGTTCAGTAGAAACTGCACTAATACCTTTCCAGTATGCCTCAAACATTTTCGAGGCAAATCCGTTTTTATTCGGTTTTTTTGGATGCAGCAACATCATATCCAGTACTCCCTGAATCATCGTAAAGTACAAATTTAATGCGCTTTCAGAGACATCAGCACGTATTTCTCCGTTATCGATACCTTTTTGGAAACATCTTTTGATCCGTTGCATGTATTGGTTGTCCTGATCCACGATCAAATCTCGAAAGATGCTTTTATGCTCTTCATTTGAGATCAACGGCATTGTCCTCCAAAACCTCAGCCGCTTGTTTTCTCCGAAATACTCCATTGCGAAATCAAAGAGTCTTTGCATTGCTTCCTTACAACTTAGCTTCTCTGCTAGCAGAATTTCTTGTTCTAAGCATTCATAATACCTCTGGATCTCCTGGCGAATCATTATCTCCATGATCTGATCTTTACCTTCAAAATGTCTGTAGAGCGAAGGGGTTTTGATTCCAACAGCACGAGCTAGTTCGGCTACAGAGAGGTGGTCACCTTTTACAGAAAACAATTCAAACGCAGCTTCAATAATTTCTTGCTTTTTATCCAATCGCAGCACCCTTCCTAACGACCATTAGTTAGGTATATTTTACGCTTATCGTCATGTTTCGTCAATATATTAAGCTCGACAAACGACAAATGAACAATGTGTTTACCTCTGCACACAGAACAAACGGGGACAATGGAACAGGGCGCATTTTGTATCAAACTCGTGTTCTTTGCCAATCCATAGTTTTCGCTAATGAAAGTGGTGTACTCTCGCTAACGATTTATACTTGCGCTCGCGATTACGACACCTCCGCTTACGATTGTTGGCAAAGAGTTTCATCGTATCAAAATTATCAGCCTTTGCCAGCAGCGTGACGCTGCACCCAAATTCGCAAACCGCTTTGGTGGTTTGCGAATTTTTGTTGCACGAAAGTGGCGTCATCTGAATAGTCAAACCTTTACAAAACAAGACCGCAGAAATGCGGTCTTGTGCTTTAATAATGTAAGAGCAGAGTACAAATGCCATTAAGGTGCAAAATAGAAATGACTGGAGTTCGTTTTCATAAGTTGTGATTATCACGCAGTTCCGAAAAAGTGCATGATCGACATCCTCTCACTGGTTCTTATGCTTTATCTCCGCTCATTTTATATCTGAACGCAACAACTGCTATCGTATAAATAACGATAGAGTATGAAAGCACAATCGCAAGGTGTGGTAGCAGTTCGGCGTATTCACCAGCAACAGCCAATTGGGCCATTT
>JAAYFL010000074.1 GCA_012728235.1 Synergistaceae bacterium | reverse complement strand
GAGTTCATGCAGCATCTCTGCCTTGTCAGATGGATTGTTTACCGCCGTAAGAAATGGAAACCAGGGGACAATCTCACCATGCCATAGATGTTCAAAGGCTAGCAGAGCAGATCCACCCCAGAGCAGATTGGAGCGCCAGTTCTATTTTTTTGAAAAAGGAACTTTTTTCACCGTGGCAAAATCACCATATTCGGTGGCGATTTTCAGAGTTTTAGCATCTTTTTCCTTTGACTGAATTACCTTTGATGCAACTGTAGTTGCGATGGCTTGGACTGCGGGAACAATAAGACATGCCATAATTATTTCCTCCTTGATGTTATTAATTTAGATAATACTTTGTGTTTATATTCCTTTTATTAGAAACCCATATAAATGGACAGCAAAAAGATAATACGATTTTTTCTAATTATTCACAGTATCCTTTGAAATAATTATAAGTTACATCAACAAGATGAGTCTACTATTATATCTTATTAATTTGCTAGTTGTTAGAAGCGTGTGTTGAAAACAACTTATATATTTTATATCACAAAACAACTAACACTTATAGAAGAAGATCAGAATGACGAAATGATTAGAAAAATTCTTTTAGAAAAAGGATTTGAAATTTACTCGTTGAATCGCGTTAGGCCATCTCTTGAAGATGTCTTTGTCAATCTGATTGAAAAAGAAGATGCACTGTTGGAGAGTGTTAAAAATGAATAATGACAAGATAAGAAAGATTTCAGTTCGTAGACTTATAGCAGTTGTTAAAAAAGAGTTCTTGCACATCATAAGAGATAGCAGAAGTTTAGCTATGGCATTCCTTATGCCTGTCATACTTCTCTTTATTTTTGGCTACGGTATAACTTTGGATATTAAAAATATTAATATGGCAGTTTATGATATGGATAAAACAGTCGAAAGTAGAGAGCTTATAGAAAGATTTAAAGCATCTGGATATTTCAAAATAATTGAAGCTGTGAATTCCAGCAGAGAAATAGATCGTCTTGTCGACCGCAATATAGTTCAGATGGTTCTTGCTATTCCAGAAGGGTTTAGTGGATTCATAAAAAAGAGCGTACCAGTAGACATACAGGCTATTTTTGACGGAAGTGATGCAAACACGACCTCTATTGCAATGGGCTATACAGATGCGATTGCTTCAAGATACTCGCTCTCAAAAGGAGCAAAAAGTCCTTCAGGACAGATCGATCTTAGGCGTCGTGTCTGGTATAATCCGGAGCTAAAAAGGCGCTGGGTCATAATTCCTGGGCTTATTGCCATCATAATGGGCGTGATAAGCGCTCTTCTTACCTCTCTCACTGTTTCGCGAGAATGGGAACAAGGTACTATGGAACAGCTTTTATCGACTCCTATTCATCCCGCGGAACTTTTTTGGGAAAAATAACACCCTACTTTCTTATAGGAATGATAGACCTTCTGATTTCTGTCGCAGTAGGCGTCTGGATATTTGGAGTGCCGCTCAAGGGAAGTCTGTTCTTTCTTCTCGTAGTGTCATCCATTTTTCTAATTGGTGGACTAAGTCTGGGAATACTTATTTCCACTATAGCAAAGTCACAACTCGTAGCTAGTCAGGCAGCATTTGTCTTAACTCTGCTTCCTGCGTTCATGCTTTCGGGATTTCTATACTCTATAGACAACATGCCTCTTTTTATACAAAAAATCACCTACGCAGTCCAGTCGCGTTATTTTGTCACAGTAATGAAGGATATATTTTTAAAAGGAAACCCACCGGTTGTTTTGATTAAAGAGATACTTTTCCTAAGTGCATTTACAGCTGTAGTATTTACAGCAGCTATCAAAAAATTCAAAAAGAATATGGGATAGGACTATTATGGGAGAAAGAATATTACGCTTAATAATCAAAGAATTCATACAGGTTTTGAGAGATCCTCGAATGAAAGCAATGATTTTTGTGCTTCCAATTATACAGCTTTTGATTTTCGGCTATGCAGTCACCACTGATGTAAACAATATCAAGACTATCCTCGTAGACAGCGATAAAAGCGTGCAAAGTCGACAGCTGGTAGAAAGTTTTACTTCTTCTGGACTCTTCACTATTGTTGCGTATTCTGAGAACGACTCTGAAATAACAAAAAGCCTTGATCGAGGCAGAGCTGTAATTGGAGTAAACATTAAAAAAGGTTTTGCTGAAGATATTCTCACCGGAAAACAGCCTGTTGTTCAGATACTTATTGATGGAACAAACTCGAACGATGGCACTTTGGCAATGAATTACGCTCAGCGCATAATTTCTGATTTCGGTAGAGATGGGCAAAGCAAAAATTTGGTTAATGTACAGGGTAGAGCCTGGTACAATCCAGATCTAAAAAGCAGGAACTATAACGTTCCTGGAGTAATAGCTATTATTATATTAATGACATCCCTTCTTCTAACCTCTATGGCTATAGTTAGAGAAAAGGAGATAGGAACAATGGAACAATTGATGGTGACGCCAATGAAACCAATAGAATTTATTCTAGGAAAATCACTGCCCTTCGCTATTATTTGCTTCGTAGATGTAATAATCATAAGTTTTGCTGGTATGGCATGGTTTAAAATACCAATCCGAGGAAGTATGGTGCTACTACTTTTTGCCTCGACGCTATTTCTTATGTCCTGCATTGGCATTGGACTTTTGATCTCCACAATTTCTAAAACACAGCAGGAAGCGCTGATGTCATCTTTTTTCTTTTATTTCCCCGCAGTACTGCTTTCAGGATTCATGTTTCCGATTTCCAATATGCCTGTGCCGGTGCAGTGGATGACAACAATAAACCCGCTTAGATACTTTCTCGTAATAATAAGAGGAATATTTCTCAAGGGAACTGGACTAGCAGAGCTATGGACGCAGCTGGTCGCACTTGCACTTTTAGGAACTTTCTTTCTTCTCTTCAGTGTCTCCAGATTCAAGAAGACAGTAGATTAAACGACGAAACAGAAAAACATTTTTGTTTGAGCACTCCCACTAGAGAGGACTTTATTATGATAAAGAGCATGAGAATAAGT
>JAAYFL010000073.1 GCA_012728235.1 Synergistaceae bacterium | reverse complement strand
TTTTCTTAATAATCTCTTGCTTCATCAATATGATTTCTCAAATCCTCATAGGCCGCTTTTATATCTGGATTCTCAGATACTTCAGCCACTCCTACATTCCACCAAGAATCATAGCCTTGACTCATGCTGCCATGATCTACTTTAATATCAAATAATACTGGTACATCCGTGTACTGTTCTGAATCTAATAAGGCTGCTTCCAATTCCTCTGGTGTTCGGCATGTGTAAGCTTGGCAACCTAAAGAGCGTGCATTCATCGCAAAGTCTACTGGAACTGCTTTGCCATCTAATTCACCCGTCACCTGATTGCGGCAACTAAAATAGGTTCCATAGGTCTCTTGAGCATGTTCGTTTTGTAAATCCTCAATACAGCCCCAGCCATTATTATCAAATAACATAAAGTTGACTTTTAGACCTTCTTGTACCGCCGTATGTACTTCGGAATTCAACATCAAATACCCACCATCTCCTATCATCGCATAGACTTCGGATTCTGGTTGAGCCATCTTAACCCCTACCGCTCCACATAAGTCATAACCCATATTCGAATACCCATATTCTACATGATAGGAATGAGCATCTCCTGGGCGCCAGAGTCTTTGTAAGTCTCCTGGTAAGCTACCTGCAGCACAAACCACGACATCTTCTTTTCGGCAATGTTTATTGATGATGCCAACAGCACGGGTTTGACTGAAACCTCCGATTTTACTCTCAGCATTATAAAGTTCTTCTACAATATTGTTCCATTTCGCTTTTTTATCTGCGATAACGGAAAGGTCTACTTGACTTTCCCAATCGCCTAAAGCGGTATCTATGGCGATTAGTGCTTCACGGGCATCCGCTAAAATACCTTCGCCATCCATCTTAAAAGCATCAAAAGGAGCGACATTTATATTCAGGAATTTTACATTCTTATTTTGGAATAACCATTTTGAGCTTGTTGTGAAATCCGAGAAACGGGTTCCTACTCCTATAACCAAATCCGCCTCATGGGCCACTTGATTTGCTGCCTGTGTTCCAGTCACTCCAA
This sequence comes from Synergistaceae bacterium, assembly GCA_012728235.1. Taxonomy (NCBI): domain Bacteria; kingdom Thermotogati; phylum Synergistota; class Synergistia; order Synergistales; family Synergistaceae; species Synergistaceae bacterium. The sequence goes on along the minus strand of JAAYFL010000073.1, from coordinate 863 downwards.
TACCGCCTAGATTGAGAGGATGATCCCAGGACAATGTGCCCTTACCTGCTTGTGTCTCACCGAAAGGGATATGATGCTTTTCTGCAAATTCTGCAAAAGCTTGTCCTGCTTTCGAATAACGAACACCACCTCCTAAAATTAAGAGAGGTTTTTCGCTTGCTTTTATCATTTTGGCTGCACGTTCTGTTTGAGATTCTGTTATTGGTCGGCGATCTATATGCCATACTCTTTTGCGGAAAAAATAGCTTGGGTAATCATAGGCTTCCCCTTGAACATCTTGACTCAAAGCTAGACAAACAGCTCCGGTATCTGCAGGATCAGTTAAAACACGCATAGCATGAATTGCTGCACTCATAATCTGTTCAGGACGCTGGATACGATCAAAATAACGACACACTGCTCGGAAGGAATCATTAACGGTCGTGCCTACACTGCTAAATATCTCGGCCTGTTGTAATACAGGATCTGGTTGCCTTGTTGCAAAAGTGTCCCCTGCTAAAGCTAGGAAAGGAATTCGATTCGCTGTCGCACAAGCCGCGGCAGTTACCATATTCGTGGCGCCTGGCCCTATAGATGAAGCACAGGGTATTATTCTTAAACGGTCATTTTGCTTTGCATGAGCTATTGCCGCTAGACCCATACCTTGTTCATTTTTACCTTGATAAAATTTTAATGTATTTTCTGTATAATCTAAAGCTTCTCCGATTCCGACTACATTTCCATGGCCAAATATGCCGAAGATTCCCTCTACAAATTTTGTTTCGACACCATCTTTTTCTACATATTGTTGATCAAGAAAACGCACAAGTGCCTGTGCTAGTGTTAACCGAATCCTATCTTCCATGCTTTTCTCCTTTTTATAT
>JAAYFL010000072.1 GCA_012728235.1 Synergistaceae bacterium | reverse complement strand
CTTTTCTGAACGGGTGCTTCCTTTTAAAGCTTTTAACGTGCCATATATTTTCGGCAAAAATATTTCACCGTCTCCAATACAAAAAGCATCTATGAAGGGAGCTAACGGTTCCGGTGCCAAAGCACAGGGGCCTCCGGCAATCACAATCGGATCGCTGTCATTTCGTTGTGACGAACGAAGTGGAATTCCTCCTAAGTCCAATATCGTAAGTATGTTTGTATAAGAAAGTTCATATTGGAGAGTAAAAGCGATAACATCAAACTGAAAAAGAGGGCTCTTGCTTTCTAAAGACCAAAGAGGGGTTGCAGAAATGCGTAAAGATTCTTCAAGATCCGACCACGGGCAATAAACCCTTTCTACATTAACATAGTCAAAGGTTTTTGTAAGAGAATACAATATTTGATATCCGAGATAACTCATCCCCACTTCGTATAAATCCGGGAAAGCATAACATACTTGTAATGCGTCTGGAGACTTCTGTTCTGTAGAAGTTCCCCATTCTCCGCCGATGTATCTCGACGGACGCTTTACTCCGGACAGTATGGAGCGTAACGAGTCTGCTTCGAGCTTATTAGGCATAAATCTGTTCCTCCAAAAAGCTCCTACCGCTAAAAATGCAGACAGGAAACAGTTAGTATTTTAAACGGAGATTTCTCTCCATATAATCATGATTGTTTTTGCTAAACTAAAATCGATCTTCTTTTGACACTATTGCAACGCTTTGAACAAGAGCTAAAGCAATGGCCACCGCTATGAGAGAGCTTCCTCCATAACTAAAGAGAGGCAGCGGTATGCCTGTTATGGGGGCTAATCCCATGCTCATAGCGATGCTTTCTGTTACTTGAAACCAGAACCAAGTCGCTATGGTTGTCACAAGTAGTTTAGCACGTAAATCTTTTGTATATTGTGCAACTGAAAGAAGTCGACTTAATAATAGAAAAAATAAGAATAAAACCATCGCGCTTCCCACAAAACCAAATTCTTCTGAAAAAACGCTGAATATAAAATCCGTGTGAGGTTCAGGTAAAAAGTGCAATTTACCCTGTGTGCCCTGCAAGAATCCCTTGCCGAACAATCCTCCAGACCCGACGGCAATTTTTGATTGAATAACGTTGTAACCTGCACCTTGGGGATCTACCATGGGATCCAAAAATATGAGAAGTCTCATACGTTGGTAAGGTTTTAAAAACAGCCATCCGATGGGCAAAGAGGCTAAGCCTGTTAATAAAACTCCAAAAAGAAATTTTAGCGGAGCACCTGAGACAATAAGAGCTGTAAATAACATTGCTAAATATACAAGGCTACTTCCTAAGTCTGGCTGCAACAAAATGGGAATGGTAATAAGAAATGCTATCCCGAAAATGGGAAGCATATTCTTTAGGTCAACAGGAGGAAATCTTGTGGCAATTTTTGCCAATGCAAGAGCAAATACAACTTTTCCCAACTCTGAAGGCTGAAATCTTAAAGCGCCTAAACGAATCCAGCTTTGAGCACCTTTTGACACGTATCCCACAAAGAGCACCATAAAAAGTAAAATAACTGTCAGCACAAAAAGTGGCAGTGCTGCTCTTAAAAAATTTTTATATCCTATCTTTAATACTGCAATATACGTAACAGCACTGGCTATTCCCCATATGAACTGTCTAACTGCATAAGAAGAAAGAGTAAAGCCATTTGAACCGGAACGACCGGCACTATAAATTGCCATGACACCAAGAATAAACAGGAGCAATGTCGATATCAACATTGTCTTATCGAGATAAGCACGGATATCACTCCATCTCACTGTGTTAATCTTGTCAGTCACGCTTCACCCGTCCTCTTATTTTTCTGTTCATTGTTTTAAGCGGTATATTTGCCACAAGAGCCACAGATCTGTCTGCCTTGTCTAACTCTATCTCTATACCGTTCTCATCTATCTCAAGATATTTTTTTATTGTAGCTATCATTTCTATCCTAAGAGAGTTAAGTATCTCCGGCGAAATGTCATTTCTGTCATGAATCAAAACCAGCTGAAGTCTTTCTTTTGCTACATTTTTACTTCTTTCAGCCTTAAACAGTCTTGCAACAAAATCTAACATGCCATCACCTACTTCTTTCTACCAAACAAGCGTGAGAAGAACCCTTTCGATTCAGAGAAAAGATTTAAAATCGGGACTTCTTCGCCTATGATGCGCTTTGATATATTTGAATAGGCTTTGGCTGCCTGTGATGTACTCCCAAGAGTCAAAGGTTCACCTTTGTTTGCGGAAGTTACAATGCTTTCGTCATCAGGTACTATACCCAGAATATCCACTGCCAATATGTCCAATACATCCTGAACATCCAACATCTCTCCACGTGAAACCATTTCTGGCTTGATTCTGTTTATTACCAAGCGAATCGGAGCTTTCTCCATGGACTCAAGAAGCCCTATTATTCTATCCGCATCTCTGACTGCCGATACTTCAGGTGTAGTAATTACAATTGCCTCGTCTGCGCCTATCGCAGAGTTGTGAAAGCCTGACTCTATTCCCGCAGGGCTGTCGATAAGCACGAAGTCAAACTCTTTTCTGAGTTCTTCACAGAGTGATAACATCTGGTCTGCTGAAACTGAGTCCTTTGTTCGTGACTGTGCCGTCGGTATAAGGTAAAGATTTTCGATTCTTTTATCCTTTATAAGAGCTTGGTTTAAACGACAAGTTCCCTCAACCACGTCTATCAACGTATAAACCATTCTGTTTTCAAGTCCCATTATTACGTCAAGGTTTCTTAGTCCCACGTCACCATCTATAGCTACTACTTTGTATCCTTCCTTTGCTAAAGCAGCTGCAAGGTTCGCTGTGGTGGTAGTTTTCCCAACTCCACCCTTACCAGAAGTGACTACTATTATTCTACAATCCAACTTACTATTCCCCCTATATTGTTGGCCAGCCAGCAACAAGCACTTCGTCATTTGAGATGCTTATTACCGCCGGTTTATTCCAAAAATCTGATGATTTATCTATCATACCTGCTTTTGTTCCTATTCTTACTTGAGTAGATTCAAGAGAATGAGCAACTACTGATACAGAATTATCTCCGTAACAACCGGCATGTGCAAGGCCGCTTAGTTTGCCTAAAACTATGATATGCCCTTTCGCATGAATCTCTGCTCCGACATGGACCCTCCCAAGAATTATAACGTCCCCGTTATGAATCAGCTTTTGTCCTCCCCTTAAATTGCCCGTATAAAAAACTCCTGGCTCAGAAGAAGTACTCTTCTTGCTTTTGGGTGCTGGCGCTGTTTGTTTGTACTCCTCTTCTGACTCTATCTTTATTCCTAAGCTCGACAGACACTTTAACGAAGATTCATCATCACAGTGCCAACCCGCAACAACACATCCCGTAGGTTCGACAAAGCTTTTCCATATTTTTACCACAAGTGAAGGGGTAAACACTCTGTCTTGCATGTCAATTATGATGCTATTCCCCTGTAAAAGACCGTTCCCTCTTTCAACTACTTCGGCGAATTCATCAAGCAGCTGCTTTTCGCTGATATCACTTGGGACTATGCATCTCAGCAGTCCCGCTTTTCTGCCTTTTAGCTGAATCATTTTAAGCACCTCTTAATTTTGTTCTTCAACCTTTTTAGGTTCCACATATTTTTTACCATTCACAAGATAGTTTAACATCTTTCCGACTATCGGTGCAGTAACTTCAGACCCGGCTCGTCCTGCTTCCGCGATGGCGACCACTACATATTTAGGGTTTTTTTCCGGGCCATAGCCTACAAACCAAGCATGATCTTCTCCATGTGAATTTTGTGCCGTTCCTGTTTTTCCGGCAAGCTTTACCCCGAACATATTTGCTCGACGCCCCGTACCTCTATTTGTAACTGAAAGCAATGCTTCCTGCATTAGCTTTATTGTCGTGTCTGATATGTTTACTTTTTTGTACTCAACTTTTGACTCTATGTTCAATCTCGGCTTTACAAGCTTACCGTTATTTGCAATAGCTGCATATGTTCTTGCAAGTTGTAGAGGGGTCATAAGCAGATAGCCCTGCCCTATCGAGTAGTTTACTGTGTCTCCACCGTACCATGCTTCTTTAATTCTCTCTCTCTTCCACTTGGGTCCCGCAATCGTGCCATCTACTTCACTAATTAGGTCTATGCCTGTCTTTTGTCCAACTCCGTATTTTTCTGCTGTCAGAATAAGCTTGTCTATTCCTAACCACGTCGCAGTTTGATAAAAGAACACGTCACAGGAATCTCGTATCGCATTATTTACATTTTCTGAACCATGGCCTGTTCTTTTCCAACATCTAAACCTTCCTGTTCCCAATGTAAAGTATCCGGGGCAATGAACATTGGTTCTTGTATTTATTGTTTTCGCCTCAAGTGCGGCTGAGGCCGTCACGACTTTAAATGTAGAAGCTGGCGGATATGACCCAGATATAGCCCTGTTCATCATAGGTCTTTCTATGCGGTCTGCCAGAGCCGCCCATTCTTTGCTAGAGATACCCCATGTCAGAGAATTAGGATCATAGGACGGAGATGAATAAATGCATTTTATTGAGCCATCATTGACATCCATTGCAACCACTGCGCCTCTATATTTCCCCATTAACTCTGCCGCATAGCGTTGTGCTTCAAGGTCAACACTCAGGATGATATCCTTGCCTCTTACCGGCTCTTTGCTGCTTATGTCGCGAAGTTTCCTTCCACGGGCATCAACTTCTATTACCGATTCTCCAGCCCATCCATTGAGATAGTCATCATAAAAAGCTTCTATTGCAGTCTTTCCTATGAGATCTCCACCTCTATACTGGGAAGAGTCCCTTGTTTCCAGTTCTTCTTTTGTTATCTCTGATACGTAACCCACTGCGTGAGCTGCCACTTCAGACGCGGGATAAGTTCTGCGCCACATGGGAGAAACGAAAAGCATTTCATTGAATTCTCTGTCCGTAACCAATTCCGCAACTTGCGAGAAAGTTAGGTTTTTGATAAGAGTTATGGCTCTGTATGGTGCTGAATACTGTTTCTGAATTAATTCCTGTAATTTTTCGACAGTCATTGGGATTCCGTTGCGTTGTAGAATATTGGATATTCTAATCTTGCTTTCTTCGTCATTCGCATCAACCGGGTAAACGTTGATATTAAAGGTTCTGACGTTGGCGGCCAAAGGAGCCCCATTAATATCGGTTATGACACCTCTCGGTGCGGGCATTCTGAATATTCTAAGTCTATTTTTTGAAGCGAGATTTATATATTCATTACGTTTAAGAATTTGAAAAAATACGAGGCCGCAAAGGAGAAAACAAAATGTTACAAATAGAACTCTCTGTAAAAATTGTATCCTGCGCTCCATTTCAAAAATAGCGTATTTGGTTTTAGACATGGCTGTCACGAGCTTTATGATAGAAGAACGCCAATATCACAATGACTGGTATCGTCAGCAGCGATTGCACTATAATTTGCCTTATGGCCACCTGGCTGGGAACTGTCCAGAATAGAACGTTTATCAAACGAGATATAATCTGTGTGGCAGCCAATAAAATGGAAAAGGTCACAGGAGAACGGCCCTGTGCCGGCATTTTACTCCAAAAAAAAGAAGAGAATGCAACCATGGCTCCGTTTATAGCAGCAGTAAGTCCCGGTAGGTTCGTCCAACGAAGATCCCAAAATATTCCTCCTATAAAAGCCACCCATATCAGTTTTATGTGCTTCTCTCTATTGCTTTCTTCAATAAGAGCAGCATATATAATCGACATTAAGAAAAAATCAGGGACAAGGCATAACCCGATAGCAAATGTCTGCAATAAATTTTGTATCAGCCAAATCAGCAAGAAATACATCATTTTAGCTGCTCCTCTGCAATCACAAAAACATCCACGCTGTAAAGCTGTGTAAGATGAGCACCGGCCTTGATTCTGATTTCTTTATAGTTATCTTTAGAACTTCCCTCTGCTATTATGGTTCCTATAGGAACTCCCGGAGGAATCTGCTCATTCATAAGGGATGTTGATACATTCATACCCTTTTGGACTCTGCTATCCTCTTGTGCGTATAACAGCTTTAAATTACCCTTATTGTCTCCGTTCAAAATACAGAGTTCGCGTGTTTCTTCTATCGTTGCTGCAACAAGAGATGACGAAGATGTTATAAGCTCTACCCAGGAATAGTTTTCACCAACATCCACCACTCTTCCGATGAAATATCCATCGGATAGTACGGCTGCTCCTTTTGAAATACCGGCTTTTGTTCCCTTGTCAATTCTAAACTCGCTCCACCACTCTTCCGGATATCTAAGAGTAACTAAAGCTCGTTCATAATTAGCTTTATAGGGGGACATCTCTATCCTGGCTTTTTGAAGTGCCTCAGACATACTAAAATTTTTCTTCTCTAGCTCTTCAATTCGGCCTTGATAGCTTGCTCTTTCCAATAGCCAGTTGCTGCTGAATTTTATTATGTTGCGCAGTTTGAATACGGGTTTTTCGGGAAAGTAAAGAATTCTGCTTACGGTGTCTACACTAACTCTGTGAAGCATTGGAGACCTCATCATAATAAAAAGCAACATTGAACCTAATATTATTGATATTAGGCCATGCATCCAAGGCTTAGTAATTTTGATTAAGGTTCTTTTCATACTTCTCCTTCTTTATACTAAATATTAAATCTTCCCACGCTCTATAACTATTGAAACTTTGTTTTTTTCTACGGGGGTCTCTAATATCTTCCCCAGCCCCATGGCTACAGAATACATAGGGTGTTCTGCCAAGTGGACAGGGACATTAAGAGTATCCGCTAGCCTTAAATTTAATCCACGCAGCTGTGAAACTCCACCGGTTATAACTATTCCTTGATCCACTATGTCTCTCACAAGTTCCGGCGGTGTCTGCTCAAGCGTGGAGCGAATGATATCCTCTATTTGAGTAAGAATAGGATCTAAAGCCTCAAATACTTCACGCGATCCTATTTTGATGACTTTGGGTAGGCCATCAACGAGGTCTCTGCCTCTTACTTCCATAAAAAGTTCTTGGTCATTTTCTAATGCTGTGCCTATTGTTATTTTTATTTCTTCAGCGGTGCTGTCTCCTATTACCACTGTATAGTTCTGGCGAATCATGGAAATAATGGTGTCGTCCAACAGTTTCCCAGCTATTCTAGTTGCGTTGTTTAGCACTATTCCACCAAGGGATAGCACTGCAACTTCACAAGTGCCACCACCTATATTTACTACCATGCTGCCCTGTGGTTCGTAGACAGGCATATCTATTCCTAATGCGGCGGCGAATGGTTCTTCTACCACAAATGCTTCTTTCGCTCCAGCTGCCAATGTGACTTCAACAACAGCACGTTTTTCAACTTCAGTGACATTAGCCGGAACACAAACAGCCACTCTTGGCGAAGAGAAGAGTCCACTCCCGCCTATAGCAGATCTTATGTAGTGACGTATCATATGTTCCGTCATTTCAAAATCAGCTATTACCCCATGTGAAAGAGGGTTAATCGTCGAAACTCCTATAGGTGTTCTACCCACCATCTTTTTTGCATCAGAACCGAAAGCTATTATTTCTTTGCTTCCCTTTCTACCAAGGGCTCTAACTGCTATGACCGAGGGCTCTTTTAGGACAACACCTTTGGATTTTACATATATTACAGTGTTCGTTGTCCCCACATCTATACCTATCTCATTGCTAAAAAATTTAGACTTCAGTTTAAACACTACACCACCTGCTTTCAAAAAATAAAACGAAACAAAAATACAATTTCGTACTGTTTAAATTCTTTTAATCTAATAACCATAACTTTGCGGAACCATTGTATGAGTCCCGCCCGCAGCAATATAGTGTCCCTTCAGTCTGATTCCCAATAACTTGAGTCCTTTGCGGATATTTTCCGTGAGGTCTACGTCCTCTCTGCTTGCAGCCAGGGAACCATCCGGATGATTATGTATCAATAATACACTATATGCATTTAGTCTAACTGCTTTTCTATAAAATACGGGTATGTCCATGTACGCTCCACTTTGGCCACCATATGAAATTGTTTCTTCTTCTATTACATTATCTTTAGTGTCCAAATAGAGAGCAAAAATCTTTTCTCTGTCCAAAAACCTCGTGTCTTGTGATATTTTTTCAAGACGTGCTTCCCATGACTCCCGATTTTCATGCTTCAACAGAGAAATTCGTTTTCCTAGCTCCATTACTGCGGACAAAGTCGCAACTTTTGCGGATTTCAGTCCTTTTTCCTGCATCAATTCGGCAGGGCTGGTTCTGCAAAGACCCTCTAAGCCCCCAAACTTATTGAGTATGGAGGCGGAAAATTCTAATACATCTTTATCTCTGGTGCCGGTTCTGATCAATATAGCCAAAAGTTCTGTAGTAGATAGTGTGTCGGCTCCTTTTTCAAGAAGTTTTTCTCTGGGAAACTCACGGGGAGAGAGCTGTGACATACGCATCGCAGCTACCTTACCCAGTACGGATTATGTTCTTTTTCTGTGCCTATAGTCGTTTCCGGCCCATGACCGGGATAGACTTTCAATTTATCAGGGAAATGCTCAAGTTTTTTCAGTGAATTAAGCAGTACTGTTTCATTCCCGCCGGGGAGGTCACTTCTTCCTATCGATCTTGCAAAAAGTGTATCTCCGGAGAGCAGCAGCTGTTCTTCGCCATCTGTGACAAGAAGGCAGATGCAGCCGGGTGTGTGCCCCGGTGTATGTATTACTTCGATTTTCATTGTACCCACATTTAAAATATCATTTTCTTTGAGTTCTTTTTCTGCAGCATGTATTTTTATAATTTCTTCCAAAAAGGAGGAGAGGTTTTTATTGGGATCAGATAGACAGGATGCATCTTCGTAATGGATGGCTACACCTTTTTCTGAAAGGTTACGCAATTCCTGTACCCCACCAATATGATCTGCGTGCCCATGAGTGAGTAGTATCCAATGTACAAGTATATCGTTGTTCTTTATGTACTCCTCTACCTCAGAAGCAGGACCTCCTGGGTCAACAATGAAACCGTCTCCGTTTGAGTCCCATATTACGTAACAGTTAGTCCACAGTGATCCAAGCGCAAATCTTTTAATCTTCATCTTACTTTCTCTCCTTACTGTCTAACATGAGAGTAACAGGACCATCATTGCATATCTCTATTTGCATGTGTGCCTGAAATACTCCTGTAGCAACAACTATCCCGTTTTTTGACACTTCATCTATAAATTTCTCATACATTTCTTCGGCAAAAGAGGGCTCAGCCGCTTCCGTCCAAGAGGGACGCCTGCCTTTTTTGCAGTTTCCACACAAAGTGAATTGGGAAACAACGAGCATAGCTCCCTTTTCATCTAAAAGGGAACGATTCATTTTATCATTTTCATCGCTAAATATCCTTAAATTGATTATTTTATCTACAAGCCAAGAGATATCCTCTTCCGTGTCAGTCGGGGTTACTCCGATAAATACACAAAGACCGTTTTCTATGCTTCCCACTGTTTTTTCGTTTACAACTGTCTTTGCTTTTGAAACACGCTGCAATAAAGCCTTCAACTGCTTACCCCCTGATTATTTCCATTACGCCGGAAAGTGTATTGAGCTTAGCCACTATCTTATACAAATGCTCTATGTCTTCAACTTGTACTTCTGCTACGACGCGAGTTCTTGAGTTGTTTACAACTCCCGCTCTTATTCCGCTTAGGAAAGCCTGCATGGACGTTATTACTTCAACTATCTCGCTTACAAGATTCGGCTTATCTAGACCCTCTATTTTGATGCGAGCTGTATATCTAGTATGTTTAGGACGTCCCCAAAAAACGGCAACTTGTTTTTCTTTATTTTTTTCGTCAATATTTGGACAGTCTGCCCTGTGAACTGAGATTCCATGACTTTTTGTTACTTGCCCAACAATCTTATCACCAGGTATAGGGTGGCAACACTGTGCCAAAGTAACGAGAACTCCACTTACTCCCTCAACGACTATTTCTGAATCAGCTTCCTTGCGCTGCTGCTGTACCGGAAGAATCTCAGGAACTTGATATTTTGTTGTGTCCGTTGTTGAAATTCGTGCAAGTATGCTAGAAGCAGAATGAGAACCATTGCCAACGGAAACAATCATATCTTCTGTATTTGCATATCCCATATCTCGAGCTATCTGGCTGAGTTGAGTCGAAATTGCAGAGAGGGGTTCCTCCACTCCAGGAGAACGACGTGCTGCTTCTTTTTCTAAAAGTTCCTTGCCTCTTTTTATCTTTTCCTCGCGTTCTAGTCTGTCAATTTGACGGAACCATGCCTTAATCTTTGATCGTGTTCTTGTGGATTTAGCTATCTTCAACCAGTCGCGTGAGGGTTTGCCCTGTGCTGATGTCAATATTTTGACTATGTCGCCATTTTGCAGTTCTTGATCCATAGGAGCAATCCTGCCATTTAACATGGCACCTACGCATTTATTCCCTACTTCGGTATGGATTGTATATGCAAAATCTATTGGAGTTGACCCCTTGGGAAGCGAAACTACTTTCCCCTTTGGCGTAAATACAAAAACTTCGGTTGAAAGAACATCTGTTTTTAAGTTGTCTAAAAAATGTGCGCTCTTGTCGCTTTCTTCTTCCTCGTCTGGGTTTTCTGCAGGAGATTCTTCAAGAAGCTGACGTATCCAAGTGAGCCCTTTATCCAAATTGTCTATTTTGTGAGCACTTTCTTTGTAGTTCCAGTGAGCCGCGATACCGTATTCTGCCAGGAAATTCATCTCTTTAGTTCTTATTTGGACTTCAAGAGGTTCGCCTGTCGGACCTACTACGGTGGTGTGCAAAGACTGATACATATTGCTTTTTGGGTTTGCAATATAGTCGTCAAACTGTCCCGGAATTGGTTTCCATATCGTATGCACTATTCCCAG
>JAAYFL010000071.1 GCA_012728235.1 Synergistaceae bacterium | reverse complement strand
CTGCAATGTTAATTATACTTATTCTGCTATCTGTTATCAACCCGTTTTGCAACCTGTTACTAATTATTTTTAATATTTATCAGGAATAAGGGTTGCAAATTGCATTTCATTATGCTATACTAATACTCGTCAGGAGGTGAAAACCTTGAAGAATGAAATTACATTCACCGCAAAACAGGTCGGTGAACGAGTGAAAGAACGCCGAACAGAGTTAAATCTCACAATGCCTGAACTTGGCAAGCGTATCGGCGTGAACAAATCCACAATCCAAAGATATGAAGCAGGCGGAGTTGACCCGACAAGAACTATGATTATCAATGGTCTTGCAGAAGCGCTGCTCACAACACCCGAATGGCTGACGGGACTTTCCGAAGAAAAAGAATATTCTACCCGTACTATCTGTGAAAAGACGATGGAGGAACACACAAAGAAATTCCTTGATGTTCTTACATCAACGGTACAGGGAGAGCCGAGACAGGAAATGCTGACCAACATACTCGGACAATATATGGATATGTACGCTGTCCTCTGCGGACACTTTGCAAGGGCAATGGCAGAAGCAGACCGTATCGCAGAAGATGAGGGGTTAAAGCAGTCCCTGATGAAATATGCCATAGGTGCCGGAGAGATTACTGAAAAGGCTTACCACAATGAACTGAGTGAGCCTGTCGAAGATATGAAACAGATGGTGGATTGTTTCTTACATATCTACGATTTGAATACCAAAAATGTGTTTGGGAAGATGTCGCAGATTAAGATGTCAGCGGAAGAAAGACTTGCTGACAGAAACAATAACGTGGCACCTTGACATTAAAAATTCGGCTTCATAAGAGCCGATGAGTGACACTATTACTTTACGCACACCATACGTCACAGTTCCGGTTGCCACGGATAGGAAAGGAGTTTTTTATCTATGGCAAAAGGTTCTGTAAGAAAGAAAGGCAAAAAGTGGTACTACCGCTTCTATGTAGAAGATGAAAACGGTAAGCAGGTACAGAAAGAGTATGTCGGCACAGAGAACAAATCCGAAACGGAAGCAATGCTCCGCAAGGCAATGGAAGACTACGAAGAAAAGAAATTTGTAGCAAAATCCGAAAATGCAACGCTTGGTAAGCTGCTGGATATGTGGGTGGAGGAAGAACTGAAACCCGGCAATCTCAGTAATGGTACGGTAATGGCGTATCAGGTAGTTGTCAACCGTATCAAGCAGCACCCTATCGGAGAGAGAAAGCTGAAAACCGTAACCGCCGATCATTTGCAGGCGTATATGGACTTGCTCAGCTTCGGCGGTACAAATCCCGACGGAACAACAGCAAAGGCACTCAGTAAAGGGTATCTGCGTTTGTTCTCGGCAGTTTTGCAAGGGGCGTTCCGCTTTGCGGTATTCCCGAAAAGACTGATAACCTTTAATCCGATGCAGTATGTTGTGATGAGGGGCAAAAAAGAGGAATATGACCTGTTCTCTGACGAGGACAGCGACACAGTTTCCAAACCTACTCTTGATTACGAGCAATACTGCAAGCTGGAAGAATTTTTGAAAGCTAAGGACAATCCTGCATTGCTCCCCATTCAGATAGCGTATTACGCAGGGCTTCGTATTGGAGAGGATTGTGCTTTAACTTGGCAGGACATCAACCTTGACGAGCAGTACTTTACAGTACGCCGCAGTATCCGTTATAACGGGGACAGGCACAAGACCGAGATAGGAGCAACAAAGCGAAAGAAAATCCGTACTGTGGACTTCTGTGACACGCTGGCGGCAATCTTGAAAGCGGCAAAAACCGAACAGCACAAAAACCGTTTCCGCTACGGAGAGCTTTACAACATCAACTACTATTTGGAAGTCAAGGAAAAAGACCGTACTTATTATGAGGTTTACAGCTTACCGAGAACGAAAGAAACTCCCGATGGTTACAAGGAAATATCTTTTGTATGTTTAAGACCTGACGGAGCATTTGAAGCACCGAGTACGGTGGGGATTATGTGCAGGACGGCAAGAAAAAAAGTCGAGGGACTTGAGGACTTCCACTTTCATATGCTCAGACATACCTACACAAGCAATCTGCTTGCAAACGGAGCAGCATCGAAAGATGTGCAGGAGCTTCTCGGACACGCCGATGTAAGTACCACAATGAACATCTACGCTCACGCTACAAGGGAAGCGAAGCGTACTTCCGCAAGACTAATGGATAAAGTGGTCGGCGAGGAATAAAAAAAGTTTCCCTTGTTTCAGCTCATAAGGGCAAAAACAAGGGAAAATACATAAGGTTTGAACATTAAGTAGGCGATAAGCCTTGAAAATACAGCGTTTTTAGAGGATTGAATAGATAAATCAGAATTTGTGGAGGAAAAAGTATGAAATCATATCAAGATATAAATAAAGAAACTATAGATAAATGGGTTGAAGAAGGATGGGAATGGGGTAAATCAATTTCACATGAAGAATATAATGATGCTAAAAATGGTAATT
>JAAYFL010000070.1 GCA_012728235.1 Synergistaceae bacterium | reverse complement strand
TCAGTGTTATAAATTGCAAAAAAGGGGGCTCTGCCAAAAGAAAGGGAGACCTTTGAATTTAAATCGTTTTTATCTGCAGGAATTGCTATTCTCATAATATGTCCTCCTAAATTTCATCTATTTCAGTATTTATTTTATTACAACAACGTCTGCGCCTACAAATTTTATCTTTTCCATCACACATTTCATATTGCCCGCCTTGTATGATGAGAGTCTTGCCATTTACCAAAGAATCTGTCATCTTTTTTCTTGCCTCTGTATATATCCCTTGCACAGTAGTTCTTGCCACATTCATTCTCTGAGCGCATTCTTCTTGAGTTAGACGTTCAAGATCAATTAGTCTTAAAGCCTCATATTCATCTAACGTTAAAAGCACAACCTCAGCTGTCTCACCCGTTTTTCCGAGAGGGCCAAAACGGTTCTTCTTCGGGAGAGAACATATTTTTCTGAATTTTATAGGCCTTGGCAGTGACATCACTTCCTTTCATAAATGGCATTAAAATTTGGTGTTACTTTTAATTTCTATAATTTTTTTCTATTTTTGATATAAACGATTCAAAAGAACACGTCTTATTTCTCTATTCGCTGTTTCTTCTTCTAAATTTGAATGGTTACGAAATCTACATCGTCCCCTCCCAGACCAAAATTTCCTTTCACGCATAAATTCATTTTGCATATTAGGGCTATCTTCTTCAATTTCTTTCACACAAAAAAACATGCCTCGACCGCTCATTGTCCCTCGTCCATGTGGCCCTGTACCATCTTTTCTTAGCATATCTATCACCCCTGTTATTGACATATGTCATTTATATATTAATACTAAATGATAATGCTCAGATGTCAATTTAAATTACATCCGTAATTCACAAAAAAAAAGAGGGGATGACAGATTGTCATCCCCTCTTACAAATTTTAGCTTGTTTAACTATTATTCAGCTTGTAAAGCTCTATCTTACTAATGTCTATTATGGCGCAGGAACTTTTACAACCGTTATTTCTAAAGTCTCATCATATAAATTTCTTACGTTCATCTTGGTTCCTTCAGGAATTTTCAATATGGTGTGAGAAGAATACTCATGGGTTTCTTGCTCTCCCAAAGCTATGGATAAGGTCCCTCTCAAAACAGTCATGTATACGTTTGAGTTTGAAAAATGAACGGGAAGTGCCTCGTCTTTATTTAATATCATATGCATATAGTGCAATAGTTCGTCTTGAATAACAGGCTCAATTGTTTTTTCGTTGCCAGTTGTCATTTTAAAAACTTTTTCTATCATATTTCATGCTCTCCTTCTACTTTTAATAAATATTACATTTCTAATGCAGTATTAACTAATATTAAATTAAATACAAATGTAAAAATACTTAAAATGCAGCCCTTAATTCAGGAGCTGCATTTTAATAAAAGAGATTCCATTCTTTTTCCAATTTATATTTTAAATTTTTAGCCCCTCGTTTAAGTGGTTGCAACTATGTGCAACAGCATTCATAGCTGCCGCGTTTATAGGATAAGCTATAGGTGACGCAGACACGAGTGGATGCGTTGCAACTTGGAATGTATTTAATTCTGTTGCAGTAAGACCCTTCTGAATTGCTAGGCTCAATATGTTAATCATTTCGCCTACAGAATCTCCTCCTGAAATTTGTGCGCCAAGTATAACTCCGGAACATTTCGAGAATATTAACTTGATATTCACCTTTTGCGTTCCGGGAAGCGAACCTGGATGACGATCCATTGTCGTAAAGACGCCTGTATGAATTGCAAAGCCTTCTTTCTTTGCGCTGGCTTCAGTTAAACCTGCTGCTGTAAAAGTTTTTCCAAAAATCTGCGTTGAAAATGTGCTAATTGTGCCTTTATTCGCTCTTACAAGTCTAAGTTGAAATACATTGCATCCTGCTATTTTTGCTTCCATTGCAGCTGTAGAAGCGAGCAGAACTGACACATCCTTATTTGTAAAGAAACATTTCTTTTCTGCGCAATCGCCTACCGCAAAAATATTAGGATCACTTGTTCTGGTGTACTGATCCACAACAATAGCACCATTTTTATTTACATTGATTCCTGATTCTTCTGCCAATTTGCTATTAGGTTTAACTCCAAGCCCTAGAATAACTAAATCTGCTGCCACTTTTTCACCATTTTCTAGTTCAAGAGCTTCTACTGAGCCATTTCCTAATATTTTCTTTACCTTTGTATTGGTTAGAACGGAAATGCCCTTTTCTCTCATTATATTTTCTATATCGTCTGTAAAGTCTTTGTCGAAAGCCTGCCATAAGCACGCATCCGCCATCTCTAGAAGAGTTACTTTTTTCCCAAGCATACTTATCTGTTCTGCAAATTCTATACCAATGAATCCTCCGCCTATTACTGCTATATTTTCTGCTTTATCAACTTTTCCTAGCAAATCATCTAAGTATTTTTGGTTCTTGTATACTGCAAACACATTTTTCAAATCGTATCCAGGAATAAAAGATGGAATAATTGGCAGTGAACCGGTCGCAAGAATAAGTTTTTTAAAAGTATAGGTTTCTCCTGTTTTGGTGGTTGCTGTTCTATTTTCTTTATCAATTTTTGTTACGGTATCAATAATTAAGTTTACATTGGCATCTTGTAGAGCCTTATCTGGAATTATGTTCTTTTGAGTGCTGCGTAATGTGCCATAAATATAGGGAATGCCACAGGGTACCATAACAGTTTTTGTTTCCCGTATAAGAGTAATATCGATATTGCCATATGCTTTTCGTGCCATCGTAGCACTTAAAATCCCGCCAGCACTACCTCCAATAATAAGTAAATCTGTTTGCTTCATCCAAAAAACCTCTTTCTTATTTATAAAAATAGACTTTCTTAATGAAAATTAGACTCTTATCTTATACAAAACAATTGGCTAGACATAAGTAGCTTTATTTCAATTTATAAACCTTACATAATTATTATATAGTACATCTTTTATCTTTTTTTGGCGAATTACATCTACTATCACTTTGTATCTAATTATACACAAAATATTTAGATATAACTGACATATAAAAACAAGCACCTCGACAAAGTATGTGAGATGCTTGTTGTGTTTTTCCTGTTGTTTCTGAGTTTTTCATATTATAAATTCTACAGTAATTCACCATATCTTTTTACATATATTTTTTTAAATACAGTTGTAAGAGCCATGTAGCAAGCTACGGTTAAAGCTAGCCAGAAAAAATAGATTGGGGGCAATGGAGCAAGTCCGATTGCTGAACCTAGTGCTGTAAAAGGAATAATTGTTAGGAGTATAGTTCCAGCAAAAGTAAGCCCAAACACAGGGAAAGATGCTCTACTCTGTATAAATGGGATCTTAGGTGTTCTTATCATATGAATTACGAGCACCTGACTCCACATAGACTCAATAAACCATCCGGCTTGAAATAGTGCTATATAGTAAGCTTGTAAAGCAGGATCTGTTAGCTGATGAAATAGCAGCCCGCCTGTCATTGCGGGGCATATTATAAAATATAACAGTAGGTAGGTTGTAATATCAAATACAGAACTAGTTGGCCCTAACCAGATCATAAACTTCGTTATAGAAGAAGGATCCCATCTCCTTGGTGTCATTACATATTCTTTATCAACATTATCCCATGGCATGGCAGTACAGGTTATATCGTAAATCAAATTGAGTAATATCAAATGAATTGAAGCCATGGGCAAAAATGGAAGAAAGGCACTGGCAATCAGTATTGAAAATATATTTCCAAAATTAGAGCTAGCCGTAATTTTGATATACTTAATCATGTTGGCATAAGTTTTTCTTCCCTCAATAATGCCGCTTTCTAACACCATTAAATCTTTTTTAAGAAGAACTACGTGTGCAGATTCTTTCGCTATATCAACTGCAGTGTCACCAGAATTACCCACATCTGACGCTTTCATTGCAGGAGCATCATTTATGCCGTCTCCCATGTACCCTACCACATGACCATTCTCCCTTAACAAAGAGACTATAGTGGCTTTCTGTTGGGGAGAAAGTTTGGCAAAAACATTGGTAGTTTCAATACTTTGCTTCAGTTCGTCCGTTGTCATATTTTCTACATCCGAACCTAGCAATATATTGTCTACCTCAAGTCCCACTTTGTCACAAATGCTTAATGTAACTCTGTCATTGTCTCCGGTGAGAATTTTCACAGCCACTCCATGATCATTAAGAGCCTTTATTGCTGCTGCAGTCGTCTCCTTCGGCGGGTCAAGAAACGCAAGATATCCCATTAAAACCATATCCGATTCATCTAATACAGAAAATGCTCCGGCAGGGGAAGGGTTCGTTTTTTGGGCTACGGCTATAACCCTCATACCGTCATCGTTAAGATCTGCCATGGTTGCCAAAATATGCTCTTTTATTGCGTCTGTTAAAGGTTCAACCTTTCCTTTATATTCTGCATAAGTACAGATGGAAAGCATTTCTTCCACAGCACCTTTTGTTATCATCTGTGTTTTTCCGTTTTTATCTGCTACCACCACACTCATACGACGTCGTGTAAAATCAAAAGGAATTTCGTCTATCTTGTTGTAGTAGGTAGAGAGCCCCTGTAAGGAAGGTTCATCCTCACTTTCTTTCTCTGTACAATCTATTATCGATAGGTCCATCAAGTTTTTTAATCCAGTTTGATAGTAGCTGTTTAGAAATGCGTGTCGTAAAACACGTGCATCTTTTTTGCCGTGTATATCTAGATGGTACTCAAGAACGACCTTGTCTTGAGTCAAAGTTCCGGTTTTATCTGTACATAAAACATCCATTGAACCTAAATTCTGTATTGAATTAAGGTTTTTAATTATCGTTTTTTTCTTGGACATGGCTACTGCACCTTTTGCAAGACACGTTGTCACAATCATAGGCAACATTTCAGGTGTCAGTCCAACCGCCACGGATATGGCAAATAACAATGCCCCAAGCCAGTCTCCCTTTGTAAATCCGTTAATGAAGAATACAAGAGGGACCATAACTAACATGAATCTTATTAGTACCCAGGATACAGCGTTGACACCTTTTTCAAAACTTGTTTGAATGGGCTTAGTTACAATGCTTTTTGCGATTGAACCAAAAAGAGTACTATCTCCCGTTGCTACTACTACACATGTAGCTGCACCACTAACTACTGTACTTCCCATAAAAGCTAGATTATGGTATTCAGTAAGAGTGTCATATTCTCCTTCTTTTATAACTTTTGGGATTTTTTCAACAGGCTCACTTTCACCTGTTAATGAAGATTGACTTAAGAAAAGGTCCTTTGCCCTCAGAACTCGAACGTCCGCTGGAACTAAGTCTCCGGCTGCGAGATAAACAATGTCTCCAACCACAACATCTTCTAGTGGTATTTCTTCTCTGCCTGTCTCTTGCCGTTCTATAGCAGTAGTTATCTTTACCATTTCAATCAATCGTTCCGCTGCATTGCCACCACGTGTTTCTTGTACAAAACGAAGAGCTCCGCTAATCAAAACCATTGTTAAAATGATGATAACTGTAGTGTAATTCTTTTCTCCTACATCAACTAACAGTACGTCTGTTACAAAGGAAACTAGGGCTAAAGTAAAGAGAATAGCTATAAAAGGGTCAACAAAAACTTCAAAAATTCTTTTTAAAAGAGACTTTTTTTTGCCGTGTGTCACCTTATTAGATCCGTAAAGATCGCGCATCTCTTCTACTTCATCTTCGTTATGCCCCTTAAAGGAGGTGTTAAGAGCAGTCAAAACATCATCTGTGTCGAGAGTGGAAATCTCTCGTAATCTACTGTTAGTTTCATTAGGTTTTAAAATATTCGCTGTAATCTGAGCAGTTGTTAATTTTTTGATTCTTTCTTTCATTTGTCTGTACCTCCTTGTCACTTTCGACTCATTGTCGGGTTGCTATTTGGAAGCAAGACATAAACCGGGGGAATAAAGTTTAAAGTTCAGCAGAAGAACTGAATGCGGACATGAGCAAGCAATCCTTATGCAGGCAACTTATTAAACTTCGATCTAACCCATCAGGATTTATGCCGCTACTATCCACGTCCATTCTTCCACCTCCATTTTCTGTTGATTTTAAGGATTTTATAATGACTTACAATAAAAAAACCCTCGCAAATATTTTGGTGAAACGCAAGGGATTTGAAAAAACAACAACTAAAGTGTTTATTTGAAACCTCAATACTTCTTCATTTCTACTTGCTAAGACAAGTTTATAGTATTGTTTATTTTTAGTCTTGTCAAACAGCTTGGTTTTTAGAAAAACATTAATAACTAAATTTTATACTAATTATGCTTTTTCTAACATTTATTATTTTTATGGAGACAGCTACCTTCAGTAAGCGCAAAATTTAATGTATTATTCGTCACCATTACGCCTTAATATTGCAAGTTTTTATATTTCATGAATACCAAGCTTTTTTAAATAGTTATATGTCCCATCATAAAAACTACATTTACGCGTGTCATCAAGGTCACATCCTTTAGGAATGTATATGATCACACCTTGGCGTGCTCTAGTCAACAGTACCCTATATGAGTTTTTTAAGTAGATTTTTCTGTCCATTGACTGTATATTATTCCAACGCGTACCTGAAAAATTAAGATAGTGCCATCTATCATTTTCAAAGCGAAAATCTGCATCCCAGGCGACTATAGAATAATCAAGCTCAAGCCCTTGAATATCAAATTCAGTAACGACGTCTTCTAAATAATAACTGGAACGCACATCATTTTTCCCATTTAAAAACCAATTTTCCACGGAAATTTTATTCTTTACAAATATACCTTCAGGCTTTAAGCGCACAGAACCACTACTTGCAAGTAACCCATAACGCGTTGTTCCTTTACTTTGTTCTCTCACCCATTTTTTTGCTTCATTAAAATCTCGAGTTAGTAAAATAGGATATTTGTCTTTAATACCTAATATTAACCTCCTTGCCTCTTTAATATTTACATCGAGTAGAGCTTTGATAAATAAAGGCAAGTCAGGAGTACGAAACGAGCGCATTGAAGTTGCTAAATGCAGCTTTTTCGTCTTATATACATTTAATCCTTCAAGCATTTTATCCCATGAATAATTTCTTTTATATTCTTCATCATTTAGTTCTGGAGATATATATACATCCCAATTAGAAAACCTATGTCTCAGCGCACTAAACCATTCTGGCAATCCTGCTTCTCCTACATTTATTTCCTGTCCACCACCGACAAGACATATGATAACTGCCCATCCTTTATGTCTATTCATAGTACTGATTAAAAACTCTGGCTCACTATAATCAAAATCAGATACACCTTTCTTAGAGCACATGAATTTTTTCATTTGTTCTTTACTCCAGGCTCTTTGAGCCTCATCAAATATCGCGATTTTCTCTGGAGGTATATTATCATTGCCTATGAAGGTATCACGATACTTATGTATAATCTGTATGAACGCTGATGTCCTGCGCAGGGCATCCTTTTTCGATATTTTTTTATTTTCCATTTTTGCCTGTGCAACTTTATCTCGTGCTAGTGCTTCCTGCAGAACCGAAACTAGGGGATAATTGCCGGATAAAAATACCGCGTGTTCTCCAACCCCAGCATTCGAACGCTGAATAGCAACATTTAGACCAACTAATGTCTTACCTGCCCCAGGTATTCCTGTTATAAAACAAATAGATTTTTTTTGGTTTGATTTGCTATGTTCAATAAGTTTCATTATTTCAGTTGTTGTTAAAGTAAGGTTTTTTGCTCCTGCATCATTTCGCGTTATATCATCAACATTATGCCCTCTATACAAAGCTTGCGCTGCTTCTATGATAGTAGGCGTTGGCAAATATTCAGAATTCTCCCAAGACAAGTAGTCAAAGGGTGCTTCTTTACATAGGCTTGTAATGTGCTGTACCCTGGAAGATATATTTGTTGTGTTACATTTAATTGGCTCAGCGATTTTATCTTTTACTTTAAAATCAAATGCTTTAACTTCCGCTTTAGTGGAAATCATAATTGGTACTAGTAATTTATCATGACTTTCCTTATGAAAGTTTCGAAGATCGAGAGCATAATCGTATATTTGATCATAAGTGGAAGCTCTATACCGATCATCCCCGCATTTAAACTCCAGGAGGAAAACTATGCCATCTAAAAGGAGTACCACATCTATGCGTTTTCCCATTCTTGGTATTACATATTCAAATATTATTCTTGCTTTGCTAAATACTGATAATTGATTTTTTAAGATTGAAATTTCTTCAGCCCAAGTATTTTTTTGTTGTAACGTAGTATCAGAAGATGCATCATTTTTGCTTATAATTCCAAGAATTTCGTCATTTGATTTTCTCAAAAATTCATTTATTTCCGAAGAATAAAAAGAGCCTATCTTTCGCATCCCATCACCTCAGATAATAAACCAACAAAGTTTTATTTATTATTTTAGACTTATCTTAAAAATCGTTCTGTACGAGTTAGAAAATGTTATTAATACATCACAATTTTTTTGTTCATTTCGTTTTATACTAGATAATTAAATTCATATTTTATTATTGCGGTGTTTAACTTTCTTAATGTTCCAGTAAAACCACACTCTCAACATGCCCTGTCTGTGGGAACATATCGAATGGTTGGATTGATTTCACTGTATAGCCATTTGATATAAATCCTTTTATGTCTCTTGCCAGTGTGGCAGGAGCACATGACACATACACAATTTTGTTTGGAGCCATCTTCAAAATTGACGCTATTACCCTGTTATCACAGCCCGACCTGGGTGGATCAAGGACAACTGTGTCATATTTTTTATGTAAAAGTGACTCTGAGACATCCTCAGCTTTCCCCGCAAATGCAGTAACATTATTAATATCATTCAATCTCATATTAATATTAAGGTATTTAGAGGCTTGAGGCCACTCCTCCACTGCGGTTACCTGTTTTGCTTTCTTTGAAAGAAATGCTGTTAGTGTCCCTACTCCCGAATATAACTCAAGCACGTTTTCCCCTGCATTTTCAGCGATTAGATTTGATGCGTATTGATAAAGATTTATTGCCTGTTTAGAATTTATCTGAAAAAATGAAGAAATTTCAAATTGGAACTTAAACTCTCCCAATGTTTCCTCCATTACAGATTCTCCACCTATAGTCGAAAAATGATTACCCCATATAAAATTGCTTTTTGAAGAGTTTTTATTAAATTGAATTCCATTAAAAAACTGAGAGTGACTATTTATAATTTGTCTTAGTTTTAAATACTCATTTTTTCGTGGCATTCTACCACCGATAATTGCAGAAAGATTGCTTTTTGAAAATTCTGCCTCTCTCAAGACTATATGTCTTATAAAGTTAATAACATTATTTTTACTTGTATCCCATCCATAAAATTCACCTTTAATTAGTTCTTCAATAAGTATATGTGTATTTTTTTCTAAGTTTTTGAGTAGAACAGGACAGTGCTGAAAAGGAACAATATCATTGCTTCTTTTTCTATAGTAGCCAGTTATTAATTTTATATTCTGACTTGTTTGTACTGGCAGAGTTATTTTATTTCTATACTGCCATTGTGAAGGGGATGGGATACAAGCATTGACTTCAGGAGATGGCATTTTTGCGATTCTTTTCATCGCGTCGTATATTGTTTGATTTTTCAAATTAAGTTGAGTTTGGTAATTAATGTGTTGTAGCTGACAGCCTCCACAAGCTCCATAAGAAAGACATTGAGGATTGATGCGATTTGGAGAATCGGTATGTTTATTAATTACTGTTGCGGTTCCGTAGTTTTTCTTTATACTTGTAATTTCACAAGTTACTTCTTCTCCTGGTAAGGCATCATTAATAAACAAAACAAAGCGTTTGTCGCCGAGCCTGACAATGCCTTCTCCATTGTTGTTGATATCGTCAATCGTTAGTTTTATCTGATCTCTCTTTTTCATTTATACACTATAACACAAGCAAATAATATGATTTTGCCCAAGTAAAGAAAGAAGTTTAAACTTTTTTTGAACTTTTCTTATTATATTTTCATTGCTTTGACATGAGCTCATAACCCAAGTTAAACGCTTTTATATTAAAATCTTCTGTTCCTCTAGGAACAAGTGTCTGTATTGATTGTTTTATTGACTCTATCGTTAAAAGCTTTTGTTGCTCCAACACTTTGGCCGCAGCACCCAATGAAATCATGTTTACTACGACTTCTCTTTTTAGTTCTTCTCGGGCAGTTTTTACTATCGGCAGCAAATAGATACTTGCATTAAGTTTGGGTGGGTTTTTTATATAAAAGTCATCTAAAATAATGGTGGCGTTTTGCGCTGAGTCTCCTATATACACATCACATGCTTGCTGAGCAAGAATAATTTGTAAATTTGGGGCTATTACTTTGGGGTAGTCTATCTCAGTTTTGTCAAATACCACCTCTGCTTTAGATGCTCCTCCTCTTGCTTCTGGGCCATAAGATTGTGTTTGAACAACAAACATGTCTTTTGAGTAAACTGCGGCAGCTTTTCCTAGTATCATTGCAGCTAGAATTACACCCTGTCCGCCAGTCCCAGCTATTCTAACTTCATAACGTTTATTTTTATCCATTATTTTTCCTCTTTTGCTTGAAAAATTACTTGATCATATCTCTTTGTATATTCGATTGTATCTTTTATGTTGGAAAACTCTCCTATTACAATTTTACCTAAAAGCTCTTCATTCGCCATTTCGTCCGCCTTACTTTTCATAACTGAAACATCTTTTAAGTATTTTATATTGTCAACGGCTTTGCCTCTTTTATTTTTTCTACCGAACTGCGTGTGACAATATGTAACTATTTCTACGACAGAAAAACCGTATTTCTGATGTTCTATTGCTTTTTTGAGTAATTGATTGCATAGTACAGGCTGAGCAACTGTGGCACGGGCAACATAAGTTGCTCCAGCGGCTATAGCAAGCTTGCAAATATCAAAGGACGGGTCGATGGCACCATAAGGAGCTGTAGTTGCAAAAAAACCCTCCGGTGTAGTAGGAGAAGCTTGCCCACCTGTCATACCATACACGTTATTATTCATAACTACTGCTGTGATGCCGATGTTACGTCGACAGGCATGTATAAAATGATTGCCCCCGATAGCAGTGGCGTCGCCATCCCCCATAACATCTACTATAGTAAGCTCCGGATTTGCCATTTTTACCCCAGTTGCAAATGCCAAAGAACGTCCATGTGCTGTGTGCAGAGTACAAGCATCTATATAGCCAGGCAAACGACTTGAACATCCTATACCTGATGATATACAAAGATTTTCTTTTGGAATTTTCAAATCTACTATTGCACGCAACAAGGCATGCATAATAATTCCATGACCACATCCTGGACACCAAATATGAGGGAAATATTGTTTTCTTAATAGGTTTTTTATTTCTTCACGAGGCATAGTTAAAGCACCTCTTTTACAAAATTTATTATTTCTTCGGGTTTGTATAGATTCCCGTTTAAAAGACTTTTACCAATTACATTACATCTACTATCAGCAACTCTCTCTACTTCCATAACCATTTGACCTGCATTTAATTCAGGGACTATTAAGTATTTTACTTTTTTGGAAATCTGCCTTATTTGTAATGTTGGAAAGGGCCACAGAGTTAAGGGACGAAAATGTCCTACTTTGATTCTGTTTTCCCTTAGATTGCGAACCGCACGTAATGAGGAACGGGATAC
Organism: Synergistaceae bacterium; assembly: GCA_012728235.1. Classification (NCBI taxonomy): domain Bacteria; kingdom Thermotogati; phylum Synergistota; class Synergistia; order Synergistales; family Synergistaceae; species Synergistaceae bacterium. The sequence continues at coordinate 9,027 of JAAYFL010000070.1, read as the reverse complement.
ACTTCCATATGAAACGATAGCAACTTCTGCATCTTCCATATTCTCCTCATTATATTCAACTATTTCTTCTCGAACATTTTCAACTTTAGAAATTATTCTCTTAGCTTTTCTTTCAATCTCATTTGTTTTATTTGTTGGAAATCCAAAATCATCACTCGTTAATCCCGTCAAATGCCATCTATAGCCATCACCAAATGCGGGCATAGGGGGAATCTCATCATTTTCTGCTTTATATGGCACAAAGCAACTGGGATCTAAGTTAGGTTTTTTTCTGTTTATAATTTCAATTGAATTCGATTTAGGTATATTTATATTTTCCCTCATGTGACCGATAACTTCATCAGAGAGTATAAAAACCGGCTGTCTAAAGCGTTCAGACATATTAAAGGCCCTTATTGTCATTGTGTAACATTCTTGCACAGAAGAAGGAGCATAAGCAATGGTCGCGTGATCTCCGTGAGTTCCCCACTTCGCCTGCATAACATCGCCTTGTGAAGCCATCGTAGGAAGCCCCGTAGAAGGTCCTCCTCTCTGCACATTGACGACTACAACAGGTATTTCAGCCATATATGCATATCCCAATAATTCTTGTTTAAGAGAAATTCCAGGGCCAGAGCTCGCGGTCATTGCTTTTTTCCCAGCAATGGAGGCACCTAACGCAGCGGCAATACCAGCTATTTCATCTTCCATCTGGATAAATTTCCCGCCAATCTTAGGCAACTCTTCCGACATAATTTCCATTATTTCGGTTGAAGGTGTAATAGGATAACCAGCAAAAAAAGAACAACCTGCCATAAGGCCCCCCATGGCGACTGCTTTATTACCCTGCCAGAAATCTATTTTCGACATATTATTGCTCCTTTACTGTTATTGCCAAGTCCGGACAAATATTTTCACACTGTAAACAGCCTATACAGTCCTCCGGGTTAATAACAGCACATTTTGAGATTTCGTTAAGTTCAAGCACTCCACGTGGGCAGGAATAGACACAAAGTCCACATCCCTTGCACCATTTCTCTTCTATTGATACTTCAAATTTTTTCGACAATATAATCACCCTTATATAAATTATATAGAATGTTTTTTATATTTAGCTATTTATCCTATAGACGCTCCAATATCCGGAGCGCGTAAATAGTTACCCTTTAATTCCTCCGAGTTTACAGCTTTCTTTAACATCACAGAGCCTAAAATAGCTATATTTCTGCCGGGCCCAGATACTCGATTAAGATGCCTATGTGGTAGTTGGTCTATATCTACGTAAAGCTCTCTATCACTTCCTACTATCACTGCTTGCTCAAAATCTTTCAATCTTATGGCAAAATCTTTAGCCTTACAGAATGAGGGCTTTATTATCTCCTCTATATTTTCATCATTAAATTTATATAGTGCACAATATAAGCTTAGTTGCCTTGCCTTAATTACAGGGGCTAGATATCGGTATTCTTTTCGTAAATCATATACAAATGACAACATTGTTGAGATGGGTATTATTTTTATTCCCAGAGCCTCTCCCAAGGCTCCTGAATAAGCTATCCCTGTTCTGATGCCTGTGTAATATCCAGGGCCATTTGTTACCGAAATATAGTTAATATCATTTAAACTAACTGATGCTTTAGTAAGAAGATCTTCAACTATAAACGGAAGTTTCTGTGCTTGTTTTCTACCGAGTTCTTCTGAAAATTCTCCTAATACTTCTTTATCTTGTATCAAACCAATATTCGTGTTTTTTGTAGCACAATCAATCCCAAGAACTATCATTATTTATTGACCTCTTCTAAGGCTAAATTTATTCGGGCTAATATTCTTATGGCGGCATCACCTATTGCTTCTATTGTGATTTGCCGACCATCATCACTTTTACTGTTTTTTTCAATTTTTATTTTAAACGCATCTTTTTTAAATAAAGTATTCCATTTTTCTGCCCACTCGACAATAAGAATGCATTCCTGTTCTATGTAATTTTCTAAATCCAAGAAATCTACCTCTATTTCTTTTTCTAAGCGGTATAAATCTACATGGATAAGTGGTGGATGAGATTCATGCTCTGAAACTATAATGAATGATGGACTTTTGATGTTCTTTACTCCAAGCGCCCTTCCTATTCCTTTTGTTAGCTGCGTTTTTCCAGCGCCAAGAGTACCATAAAGTAACACCGTAAATCCAGGATTTAGGTTTTTTCCGAGTAAATAGCCGACGGCCTCACTCTCTTCTGAAGAAATGACATTTATTAAAGACTTAGATGTTGATAACACTTTGTAATTCATCAGCTATTTCCCTTGCAAGAATTCCTGTTATACCCTTTTTTGTCTCTATGTTTGCACCAGCAACAGCGTGAAGCAATGCCCCAGCTATAGTTGATTCAAATACATCTTTCCCTTTTGCACAAAATGCAGCAATTGCTCCATTCAAAACGTCCCCTGAACCTGGCACAGCAAGAGAAGGAGATCCTTCTCTTATTAAACCGAGAGACTTGTTTTTTGAAATAATAGTGTCCATACCCTTTAGTAACGCCACTCCAGAGATTTTAGCCAATTCTAAAGAAGTGTTAAGCCTTGCATTATTTACTTCTTCTACAGAACATTTTAATATAGACGCAGCTTCTGCCGCATGAGGAGTAATTATTATGTTTGATTTGTAGGGCAATAATTCTCTTTCTATAAATGAAAGAGCATCTGCGTCCACTATAAGAGGTTTCTCCCATTTATTCCAAAACCAGCTTAATAGTTCTTTCACGGATGAATATCTCCCGATTCCCGGACCAAATACTGCGACATCACATTTTTCTTTCCAAAATGACAGAGCTTCAGGAACAAGATCAGGAATAATCATGTCTGCTTTTGTTTTAAGCGGTACTAGTATGGCTTCCGGCAAAATTGCCGCTGTACTGCTTATCATAAAGTCTGGTACAGCCAATACAACTAGGCCAGCTCCAGATCTAAGTGCTGCACGTGCTGAAAATAGAGGGGCCCCTCTATAATTCATACTGCCACCTAATATAAGGACTGCACCTCTATCCCCCTTATGTATATCTCTAGAAACGGCAGGAATAAAATTTTCTAAATCGTCTCTAGTATAAGATGAAAGACAATTCACTGCTGTTAATAGTTCTTTGTGTGATATACCAATGTCTACTGTTATTATTTCTCCGCACATATTCCTTGCGGGAAGTAGAGACATGCCGGTTTTGGGAGCAAGAAAAGTTATTGTTATTTCTGATTTGATGCAATTATTTGATACTTCGCCAGAAAAAGGTTCTATACCCGAAGGAATATCTAAAGATACTACTCTAGTTCTCGGTGGAATTAGTTTTATCAAGCGCAATACCTCTTTGCGTGGGGAACCACTCGTTCCTGTTCCCAATAGAGCATCTACACATAAATCAGATTCGCAAACAATTTCTGATATTTGTTCGTCTTTGATATCAATAGAAGCTTTAACAACAATGTCATTTAAATTGAGATTTATAAGTTCTTCTAACTTCTTTTTAGCATCTCTTTTGTACTCTTCTAACTGTATTGCAGTTATGACACAAACTTCTCTTTTTGACATAAGGAGATGTTTTGCTACTACAAAGCCGTCTCCACCATTATTTCCTGGGCCACAGAGTATTACTATTTTCTTTTCGTTGGAAAATCGTTTAATTATTATTTCTGCAGCGTTTTTTCCGGCACTATCCATTAATTCGGTGGAAGAAAAATGGAACTCTTCAATAGCCCTTGTATCAGCATTTCTTATGTCTGAGGGATAATAGAATTTACGCATTTCTTTTCTCTAAAACCACCATGGCGACTGCCATATCGCCCTCATGAGAGATAGATAAGAGAACATTAGAAATATTAAATTTATAGAGTTTCTCTGCTGTTTCTTCACTAAAAATAAACTTCGGTCCGTTTTTTGTACGTCTCACATAAAGAGAATTTAAACCTAAACCAATTATTCCCCATCCTGTCGCTTTAGCCATTGCTTCTTTTGCAGCAAATGATGCCGCAAAATGTCTTGCAGGCATTGCTTTAGATTCAGCATACTCAATTTCTTCTTCTGAGAAGACACGTTCTTTAAAGCCTTTGTGTTTAAGGGCTTTCTCAATTCTTGTTATGTCGCACAAATCTATTCCTATACCCTGTATCATTTCATCACCCATAATACCCAAAATATAATGAGATTCTTGAGTCTTTATAATTTGATATTTTTGTTAATATGATTTTTTAAAAATTAATGCAGACTTTATACAATGTCTGCATTAAAAAACTCTTCCCTATTTTCTATTTAGTTACCAAAGCGGCAAGTGCAACTATATATTTAGGTAAACCTTTGTTCTCCCATAATATGGGTATTCCTAAAATATCTGAAGAAACTTTTGCTAAGTCAAAACCTAAAGCTGAGAAAGAATAAAGCAATCTCTCTGGAAATCTACAGGGTTGATTTTCGACTCTCGCACATGTTTCGCATATCTTGCATTCTCCGGCAGCTATGGCAATTGAAGGTTCAGTTCTGTTTCTTATAGCTAAAAGGGTTTCGCGCATGGCTTCTTTTACTTTGCCATAGGAGTCACCCATTAATTTATCTAGTTCATCTGGTTGTAGAGATTGAGCTTTCTTTAGAGTCTCATCATCATAAATGACCTTAACAGCAACCAGGTGTATCGTGTTGTATCCCTTTAGATATTCAGTGGTCAAAGGTACTCCAGGCGGACAAGACCACACCCTGCCGTAACTTGGGCATTCTTTACAATAGGATAAAAAACGCTCAGGATCATAGTATTTTTTGAACATATCCCCCAAAGGCACGGAAACACATTTTATCTCTGTGGTATAGATAAGAGTCACCCTCAATCAAATGAATATTTATTTTTACAACTTATAGAATTCCAACCGATTGCAGCTGTGTCTCAACTATACGCTTTTGCCATGGTTGTAGCAACCCTCGATATAAAGCAGTATTATAGTCTGATAGCAATCTATCTTCCCATAATTCGTCGAAAATAACCGGTGCTGTTCTAATCGATTTTTTAACGAGAATTTCAAAATATTTGTGATCTGTAGCCCATTTCCCATATTTACCTTGATATAGCCCGGCATAATATCCCCATATATTATCGTAGTTTTTTGCGCACAGTGGATACTCTGAGTTTATTTTCTTTACGAAGTCATCAAGGAATTGATTTGTGCTGTTGTATTTCCTAAAATTTGATACTTTTAAATAATAAGAATTGCCTCTTGCTTCTCTGCTTGATTTCGCAACATATGGTCTACCAGCTTTTATCCAGTTAGGATGAGCTTTTATCCCAAGGCCATTATACGCCTCTTTCCACAAGGGACTTGTCCAGTTACCCGTCTCATGAGCACTTTGAACGGTAACAGCAAATGCATTGATATTAGTATATTTTTTGGCAAAATCATAAAACTCTATTACTGACATAGCAAAAGAAGCTCTAGAAGTTAACATCATAAATAGAAAAAAAAGAATAAACGCTCTGAGTATTTTCTTCAAAAAAATCACTCTCTATTTTAATTTCTGATAGTTTATTCTAGCATAAAAACATGGCATAAGTTAGCCTAGCTTTATATTAGCTTGATTTTTATCTATATTTTAAAAATGTTTTTTTGTATTTTTTCTAGAAAAACATTCCATTTCTCATAAACCTCAATTAATGGTTTGTCTAGAAAAGACATTGCTTTATTTTTTATTTCTTCCGACACACCATAGGCAGCCTCTGCAATACTACCTGTAATAGCTGCAAGGGTGTCACTATCTCCTCCCAAGGAAATTGCGTTTCTAATGGCATCTTCAAAGGAAGAAGATTCCAGAAACGCAACAATAGCCTGCGGAACTGTGTCTTGAGAACTCTCGTTAAATTTATATGTTGGGCGAATTTCATCAAGTGTTTCGGTCAGGTTGTAAGAAAATAAACGAGGAATATCTTCGCGGATATGTTTTTTCGCTGCCTGTAAACCATAACCGTAAGACATCATAATACAGTAAGCTGTCGCTTCTGCCCCTTTTATACCTTCCGAATGGTTATGTGTAACAGCTGCAGATTTTTTAGCCAGACTCGTTGCATTTACAATACTATTTTCAGGGTATTCACCTGGATACAGAGTTTTAAACGCATATTCCGCACAAGGCGAAACGCGCATAGCTGACCCATTCCCCCAAGAATTGTACGGGTTACGTTCATCAGAGTGGATCCAATTCCCAAAACGAGAACCATAACCTGAGTTAGGATAAAGACGTCCCCATTTTTTGTATGCATCTATAAAATCATCAGAACTTCCGCCATTCATAAGGGCCTCTGCTGTTGCAATAGTCATTACAGTGTCATCTGTGAAGAAACAATCTTCTCGAAAGAGTGGAAAGGTTTTTGTTTTTATATTATGCCATTCATATACCGAACCGACTATATCGCCTACGATTGCACCTAACATTATTTTCGACCTCCACGACGCTTTACATCCATACGGATTTCATCAAATAAATCCTCGGTAATGGCTCCGGATTCACGAAATGAAGTTACTGTACGTTCCATTACCTTATAATTTAACTTTGTCCCCTCACTGTCAGCAATATAATCTATAGCTCTGTCAGCAGCGATACCGAAGTTATCCGCTGTTTCTATAGCATCTATATTTGCACCTAGAAACACAAACTCCCATCCGTATTTAGTTTTTTGACGCTCTATCGCTGTCTTTATTTCCCCTACGGAGTACTTTCGACTGGAGTTTTCTTCTCCATCTGTGATAATCACAAACATTACTTTTTCAGCAGAATAGTCCTCTGCAGTATGCTTCTAAACGTTGCTTATCTTTTGAATTGTCTTACCGATTGCATCAAGAAGAGCGGTTGAGCCACCGACTTTATACTCTTCCAGAGTAATAGAACCAACAGCCCTAATGTCTATTCTATCGTGAAGAAGTTCGTAGTTATGGTTGAATAGCACAGTAGTAATACGACAGTCTCCTTCTATGGCTTGCTGTTTGGTAAGCATTGAGTTGTATCCACCAATGGTGTCTTTTTCTAATCCACTCATAGAACCACTTTTATCGAGTATAAAAACCAGTTCTGTCATATTTTTTTTCATTGCAATTCCTCCTTAAGCTTTTTTATAACTTAAGGATATCTTTGCATATAAAAAATTGGTCGCTCTAAAGGCGACAAATAGAAGCTGTTGACTAATTAAAGAGATACTATGACCATGTTTTTCTTTTAACCCTTTTTAAGTCAAGAACCCAAGAGCACTTGGTCATATTCAAACAACACTTGATTTATCGCGAAAATATCATACTCCTTGTTTAAAATAAAATATTCAATTATGACATCAAATATTGCTGCATGTGAAAGTGCATAGCCTGCTCTCTTTAGTAACCTATCAGTTTCATTGAGAGATAATTCCAGTCCTATTGCGAGAGATATAACTGTGCGTTTGCTTGGTTTATAGTTTTTATTACTTCTAATTTTAGAAAACAACTTACGGTCAATATTGGCACGTTTATATACAGCAACGTCTGTTGTTTTTTTGTTGTCAATCATTTTTAGTAACATTTGTGAAAATGATTCTTCTAGATTTTCGACAAAGTCATCAATATGAACTTCTGGTGCAATGTATGACGGTCGATTTTTTTTAGAAATTAACTGATTATATTTAACGTCTTTATTATCAGATCTGTAGATTGCTTCTCGTTCAACGTCAAGTAAAACTCTACGATCATCAGTGTGAGTATCAATATAATGTTCATCAATATAACTTGCAATAGCCCCGTACAATTCACGACTTATAACAAATGTAGACTTGTCAAAAACAACTAACGTTACATCAATATCATGTTTTCCTATAAAGTTTTTAATTGCAGAAGTTGCCACTTTTAAAGCCTCGTCCTTGGGATAACCATAGATCCCGCTAGAGATTAGAGGAAATGCTACGGACTCGCATTTATTTTCTATCGCTCTTTTCAATGAGTTTGTGTACGCAGAAAAAAGCTCTTCCCTATTTTGTTCCTTATATTGCTCTTGATAGACAGGTCCGACAGCATGTATAACATAATTAGCGGGGAGACTAAATCCAGGTGTAATCACAGCCTCACCTGTCTTTACAGGAGATAGTTTGTCACACGCAGCCTGAAGATTTTTGGCTCCAGCTGCTTTAAATATTGCGCCACATACTCCGCCTCCCATTTTCAATTCACTATTGGCGGCGTTTACAATGGCATCTACTTTTAACTTTGTAATATCTTGTTGAATGATTGTAAAGGACATGTTAATTCCTCCCTGTTATTACTATAATCTAAAAAGTCTGCTTATTAAAAATTCGTTTTATTATATTTTTGTCAGAGCGCATAGTCTTTATAGAAATATTATAGTATAAAACACGCACTAGCTCGTGACATTTAACACAAGCCACATGCTTAACATGAGAGTAAAACAATCTTACTAATCTTATTTTATATTAATGATATAGGTAGATATAAATGAAAGGATAATTTGGTTTGATTGGTGCGGGAGAGGGGACTTGAACCCCTACGCCGAAGGCACAGGATCCTAAGTCCTGCGCGTCTACCAGTTCCGCCACTCCCGCATTAGATTGTCTAAGGCAAGAAAGATTTTACCTTGCTTTAAGAATTTTAGCAACAATAGCAATAGGGAAAATGTTTGTTCCCCCTACTTATTCTCTTCTTAAGGGTTATTTTTAGAGAATTTATACTAATGACATTAATAGTAAAACAAAAAACCCGGAATCACCGGATTTTTTTATAATTTCATTATTTGATATTAAGATGGTGGATCGTACAGGAATCGAACCTGTAACCCCCTGATTAAGAGTCAGGTGCTCTGCCTATTGAGCTAACGATCCATCATATAAACAAAAGTGGGGTGAGTGACGGGGATCGAACCCGCAACATCCGGAGCCACAGTCCGGTACTCTAACCAATTGAGCTACACTCACCAAACGAATAAAGTGGCGCGCCTGGAGAGACTCGAACTCCCGGCCTACTGCTTAGAAGGCAGTTGCTCTATCCAGCTGAGCTACAG
>JAAYFL010000069.1 GCA_012728235.1 Synergistaceae bacterium | reverse complement strand
GTTACGTCTGTCGTACGGAAGAAGAACTGGGGTTTGTAACCTGTAAAGAACGGTGTGTGACGGCCGCCTTCTTCTTTCTTAAGTACGTAGACTTCGCTCTTGAAGTGTTTGTGCGGTTTGATGCTGCCAGGTTTGGCAAGTACTTGTCCACGCTCAACTTCGTCTTTGCCGGTACCGCGGAGGAGTACTCCAACGTTGTCGCCAGCTTCAGCGTCGTCAAGTATCTTTCTGAACATTTCAAGGCTTGTCGCTGTGGTTTTCTGAGTGTCTCTGATTCCTACGATTTCTACTTCGTCTCCGCTTTTGATGACTCCTGTTTCAACTCTACCGGTTACAACGGTGCCGCGACCGGAGATGGTGAATACGTCCTCTATGGGCATGAGGAAGGGCTGGTCTAGAGGTCTCTGCGGTGCAGGAATAAAGTCATCACAGGCCTGCATGAGTTCAACTATGCGGGCTGACCAGTCGTTGTCTTCGTCTGATTCAAGGGCTTTGAGTGCGCTTCCACGTACGATAGGAATATCGTCTCCGGGGAAGTCGTACTGATTGAGTAGGTCCCTGATTTCCATTTCTACTAGGTCTAGTAGTTCTGGGTCGTCTACCATGTCACATTTGTTCATGAATACTACAAGTGCAGGAACGCTGACCTGACGAGCAAGAAGTACGTGCTCTCTGGTCTGGGGCATGGGGCCATCTGCTGCTGATACAACAAGAATCGCTCCGTCCATCTGGGCGGCTCCTGTGATCATGTTTTTGATGTAGTCGGCGTGTCCCGGACAGTCGATGTGTGCATAGTGACGGTTCTCTGTCTCATATTCAACGTGTGAGATGTTGATCGTGATTCCGCGATCTCTTTCTTCCGGTGCCTTGTCAATCATGTCATATGGTATGAAGGCAGCCTCGTTTTTACGAGCAAGCGTCTTCGTGATCGCCGCTGTTAAGGTCGTCTTACCATGGTCAATGTGTCCTATCGTTCCAATGTTAAGGTGGGGCTTATTACGTACAAAATGTTCCTTTGCCATTGCTTCTTTCCTCCCTCTAATAATTCGTGCTTAATTTTTAATTTTTTACTGTTTTCTATATTATTTCGTAAGAAGTTCTTCTGCTACACTTTTTGGCACTTCATCATAATGATCAAAAGTCATCGTATATGAAGCACGACCTGAAGTTTTACTTCTGAGGTCTGTTGCATAGCCGAACATCCCCGCTAAAGGTACAAACGCTTTAACTACTCTAACATTTGCCCTTACTCCCATTTCTGATACTTTCCCACGGCGAGACTGTAAGTCTCCTATTACATCTCCCATGTATTCTTCTGGAACAACAACTTCAACTGCCATTATCGGTTCCATCATTACAGGATCGGCCTTTAATCGCTTCCTTGATAGCCATTGAACCTGCGATGCGGAACGCCATTTCGGAACTATCAACTTCATGATAGCTTCCATCAACAATTGAAACTTTTATTCCTATCACGGGGTACCCCGCAAGAATCCCGTTGTTAAGTGCTTCTTCAACACCTTTTTGGGCCGCGGGTATGTATTCCTTGGGAACGACTCCTCCAACTATCTTATCAACCCATTCAAATCCTTTCCCTCCGGGCAAGGGCTCTATTTCTAAGACTACGTCTCCAAATTGTCCCTTTCCTCCGGACTGACGAACAAACTTACCCTGAGCTGATGCAGCTTTCTTAATCGTTTCTCTATATGCAACCTGCGGACGACCTACTTTGACTTCAACCTTAAACTCTCTGCGAAGTCTCTCTACTATTATTTCAAGGTGCAGTTCTCCCATTCCGCTAATGATAGTCTGTCCTGTTTCTTCATTTACTGATACACGGAACGTCGGATCTTCTTCAGAAAGAGCCTCAAGTCCCTTTGATAGTTTTATCTGATCAGCCTTACTCATCGGTTCAGCTGAAAGAGAGATAACCGGCTCAGGGAATATCAGGTTCTCAAGCAATACAGGATTCTTTTCTTCACAAAGAGTGTCGCCAGTTCTTGCCTGCTTTAATCCAGGAATGGCTACAATCATGCCTGCTTGTGAAGATTCAAGCTCTTCTCTTTTTTCAGCATGCATTTGTAGAATTCGGCCTATACGCTCACGTTTCCTTGTAGTCGCATTGTATATAGACATTCCGTTTTCAATTTTACCGGAATATATTCTACAAAAGGCTAGTCTGCCTACAAACGGATCCACCATGATTTTAAATACCAAAGCGGTAAAAGGTGAATCTGCTGTAGGATGAATCTCAATAGTTTTCTCGCTGTCATAAGGATCTGTTGCTAAAAGCGGAGGCATATCCAAAGGAGATGGCAGATACTCAATAACAGCATCAAGCAATGGCTGCACACCTTTATTTTTAAATGCTGAACCGCACATGACAGGTATTACATCAAGAGCTATTGTGGTTTTTCTCAGAGTAGCGTGTAACAGCTCTTCCGGAATTTCCTCTCCCTCTAAATAAAGCTCCATCATTTCATCACTAAAATCAGCAAGTCCTTCTATTAAAGAGGTTCTCGCTATTTCGGCTTCTTCGATGAGCTGGGCAGGGATTTCTGCAATATGGAATTCTGAACCCAAAGCGTCGTCATACATTATTGCTTTTCTTTTTATGAGGTCTATCATTCCCGAGAAACCATCTTCTACACCTATCGGCAATTGAATCGGAAGTGCATTAGCTCCCAATCTTTCTTTTATTTGCTCAACTACAGAATTAAAGTCAGCCCCGACTCTGTCCATTTTGTTAATAAAGGCAATTCTCGGCACGCTATACTTATCAGCCTGTCTCCAGACGGTTTCAGATTGAGGTTCGACACCACCAACCGCACAGAAGACAGAAACAGCTCCGTCAAGCACTCTCATGGAGCGTTCAACTTCTACTGTAAAGTCCACGTGTCCGGGTGTATCAATTATGTTAATCAAACAATGTTTCCAAAAACAAGTAGTTGCTGCAGAGGTAATTGTGATTCCACGTTCACGCTCCTGCTCCATCCAGTCCATTGTTGCTGCGCCTTCGTGTGTTTC
>JAAYFL010000068.1 GCA_012728235.1 Synergistaceae bacterium | reverse complement strand
TCATATAGACAGCATGTTTTTAACACGTACTTCAATAGGATCAAGCCCCAGGATCTCTGCTGCTTCGTCCATAAGACTCTCCACTGCCCATGATGCCTGAGGATTTCCGGCCCCTCTCATTGCTGTTAGAGGAGGAGTATTAGTATAGACTGCTCTTCCGGACATCCTAAGATTGGGACATTTGTACATCGAAAGAGTAAAACCAGCAGCCAGCATCATCTTGGACGAACCGCTGAACGCATATGAGCCTGTATCATCAGTTACGTCCGAGTGAAGAGAAATCATAGTACCGTCTTTTTTGAACCCCACCTTGAGATCTAGGAGCATTGGGTGACGTCCATAAGCAAGGAACATCTCTTCTCTGCTTTTTTCTCCGCGAACCGGTCTTCCTGTTCGTAGCGCAAGGAAAGTACAAATATTTTCAATAAATCCTGTGTGTATATGGGCTCCAAATGATCCACCTAAGAAGACCCTGTGACACGTCAATTTTGAGACAGGAATCCCAAGCGATGAGGAAATGTTCATTCTCATCGCATGGACACCCTGAGTTGTCGCCCATATATCTACATGTTTATTGCCATCAGGGACACATAGTACTACTGCTCTTTCAAGAGGTGCTGGATTAGGTTTTGAGGTTTTATATTTCCTAGTGAGTACAAGGTCTGATTCTTCAAAACCTTTTTCCACGTCGCCAATGGATATGTCAACAGTATCAAAAACATTGCCGTTCATTTCCACATAATCTTCACCCTTAAGAGCTTCCTCGTGGATGATTGGCGCATCAGGAGAAAGAGTTGCATCAAAATCTATGGCAGCAGGCAGCACTTCATATTCTACTTTAATTTTCTCAAGAGCTTCTTCTGCTGCCTCAAGTGTTTCGGCTGCGACAGCTGCTACTCTGTCTCCTACGTGGCGGACATGGTGCTCCAGTAAATAGCTGTCTTTGAACATTATTTCGGGAACATGAAGAAATTGATGCATGCTTAATATCTTCGGAACGTCATCGTAAGTTATGATTTCCACAACGCCAATGACTTTGAGTGCTTCTGTCTTGTCAATATTTTTAACGATTGCATTAGCCCAGGGACTGCGAAGAATTTTGCAATGCAGCATGTTAGGTACGAAAAGATCTCCAGTGTACTTGAGCATGCCGGTTGCTTTAAGCGTAGCTTCTTGTTTTTCCTGTCTTTTACCGACTATTTGAAACTTTTCCATATGTTTTTCCCCCTGCATACATCATAAATTATCATTAGAGATTATTTGGGCTTTCTCAGTTAATAACAAGTTGTGAGGTCTATTTTCTGTGAATATTTTTCAAAGCTCAGACTACTTTTTAGTGAGAAAGCCCAGTGTGCTGTTATTATTTCCCCCAGCTCTCGTTTTTATCAATTCTGTAAAAAATATAACCTCCGATTATTCCAGGCAAAATTGGCCAACTAAAAAGAATAAGTGTGCCAGTTTTTACGGGTAATTGCATTATAATTTTTAAAATTACGAAAAGATAGAAGACTATCCCAACTGCGGAACAATACCGCTATGTACCGTTTGCTATGTGCCTCATTCCCGAAAGAAAAACAGAGGAAATCTCTCGAAGACCATAAGAACATTTTCAATGCCTGTG
>JAAYFL010000067.1 GCA_012728235.1 Synergistaceae bacterium | reverse complement strand
TTACCATTACACTGGTTTTGTCTGAACCAGGATAAATCTCCATTTTCTTTGAAATGCAGATAAATCTAGTATAATTGCCGCCGAAATCCTGTACGGAATTAATAAGGGAATCCAATCCGTAAAGCTCGGCACAAGAAGCAGAAGATAGAGCTGCGGCATCCTTTCGCCCAGATTCAAAAAGCATCTTCGCTGCTCCTGCCGTATTTTCACAAGGCGTTATTTTAACTTTATCCATTGACCTAAGGAAACGGGCACACTGTGCAAGAGCTTGTTCATGTGAATATATCTCTTTTATGTCAGCTAGAGACGTGCCTTTATTCACCAAAAGGCAGTGATCAATTTTTATTCTGGTACTTCTAACAATACTAAAGTCATAGTTAATCATCAGGTCATAGATGCTATTTACAGAACCTGCAGAGCTGTTTTCAAGCGGAAGAACTGCATAACGGCAAAGTCCTTGATCTACTGCTGAGAAAACCGCATCAAATGTTGAAAAATACATAATATTTGGAGCAACAAATAACTTTTCGCAAGCTATTTGAGAAAATGATCCCTCGACTCCTTGGCATGCTACCAAAGGTGCATCCGGCAATGTCTTCGGTGTCTCATTTATCGCTTTTTCAACCCTCTCTGTCAGGTTTGTTCCCGTCGCAGTAAGCCTGTGCTGATGTGCACGCCCCAGCTCAAATAAAGTTAGATAGAGAGTTCTCATGTAAGGCTGCATTTCAACAGAAACATCTTCCATCACCATTGCAAGTTTTTCTCTTTCTCTCCCCGGATCTTTAACGGGCAGTCCCTCTTTTATTTTGTACTTAGCAATGTTTGCAGAGACTTCCATTCTCTCTAAAAACAGCTTACTTAATTTCTCATCTATTTCGTCTATCTGTTTTCTATAATCTTTTAAATCCATAACTATACCCCCTCTTACTTTGTATTCTTGAAATCTAATAAGGAATCATAAAGTGCTATTGCAGAAGCTGCTTCCACACATGGCACAGCTCTCTGTACTATGCATGGATCATGTCTGCCCTTAATAGCTATTGTCGACTCCGTTCTATTTACAAAATCCACCGTTTTCTGCTCGATACCTATGGATGAAGTAGGCTTTATGGCAACTCTAAAGATAATCGGCATTCCGGAGCTGATACCTCCCAAAATACCTCCATGATTGTTGCTTGACGTCTCAATCTCCCCATCCTTTATTATAAATGGGTCATTATTGGCACTGCCTCTTGTCCTGCTTCCGTCAAAGCCACTGCCAAACTCAATTCCTTTAACAGCCGGGATCGCAAAAAGAGCCGCTGACAAGTCGTTTTCTAGCCCGTTAAACATAGGAGAACCAACTCCGGCTGGGAATCCCAAAACTGCACACTCTATAACTCCCCCAACTGAGTCTAAATCTTGCTTTGCAGATTCAATCTCCCTTTTCATCAATTCTCCAGCCCGAATATCGTGAACTGGGAAATCTCTTTTTCTTATTGCATTAAAATCATTCACTCTTATTTTTATCGGGTCAAAACGTTCTCCTCTAACTGTTGAGATTTCATTTATATGAGCTCCAACATAAACTTCCTCTTCTGCAAGAAGTTGAAGTATTATTCCCCCCGCAATACAGAGTGGAGCTGTCAAACGTCCGGAAAAATGTCCCCCTCCTGTGTGGTCTCTAGCATCTCCATATTTCAGCCATGACGTATAGTCTGCATGTCCAGGCCTTGCTTTACTTTGTATATCCGAATAATCAGACGGTCTTATATTCTTGTTTTTTATAATCATAGCAAGGGGTGCGCCGCAGAGGACATCGTCTTTCAACCCTGATAACACCTCCGGAGCATCCTCTTCAAAACGAGGAGTTGAGTATTCATCTCTGCCCGGTGCACGACGAGACATAAAATCCATGAGTTCTTCAAAGTCTATTTTGTGGCCGGCCGGCAGACCATCCATCACTACGCCGATGCTATCTGAGTGTGACTGTCCAAATATAGAAATTCTAATGTTTTTCCCAAAGGTAGAACTCATAACGTCTCCTTCCTGATCACAGCGCCCAACGAAGCTAGATCATCGAAAAAATTTGGGTAAGATTTGTTCACTGCTTCTGCACTCTCTATTATAATTTCTTCTTCAGAAATTAGAGAAGCCATGGCCGACATCATAACTATCCTATGGTCTCCGTGTGAGAAGACCTTTCCCCCTTTTAATTTCTTACCACCCCTGATTGTCAAAGAATCCTTTCCTTCGCTTACATCTGCTCCCAATGATGTTAAAGTTTCTGCAATTGAAAACAGCCTGTCGCTCTCCTTCATACGGAGCCTTCCTGCATTGTATATAAAGGTCTCCCCCTCTGCAGAACAGGCAGCTACGGCTAAAGCCGGAATAAGGTCAGGTATTTCAGATGCATCTATTTCAATTCCTTTCAAGCATGAGGGTTCTACTGTTACTTTAGACTTATTAATCTTTATTTTTGCACCCATCCCTTTAAGAACTTCCATTACTGCAATATCCCCCTGAGAGGACTCTAAATTCAGATTGCTGCAGCTCATTATATTTTTTGAGGCGGCTGCTCCGCAAAACCAAAATGTGGAATTGGACCAATCTCCTTCTGTAATCAAGCTCCCGGGAGAGAAATATCCTTTATTCCCGACAAAAGTGTAGCGATTTTCATATTCTTCCATCTCTGCTCCGAAATAGCTGAGCACATCAATAGTTATGTCCAGATACCCTGAAGATTCCAGATGCCCTGTCACTTCAAGTGAGCTTGCATTTCCAAGCAGTGGCAGTGCCAATAAAAAGCCGCTAATAAATTGTGAACTTATATTTCCTGGGAGAGAATAAACTCCTTCTGAGAGAACCCCGGATATGGACACTTCTGCTGATTCCTTTCCGGATATCTCCACACCATGCTTTTCAAGAGTCTCCCAGAGATGCTCCATCGGTCTTTCAGGCAATCTTCCACCCAACACGAAAGTTGCTCCACAGCCTAGAGCCGCCACTACCGGGACCAAAAATCTATATGTTGAACCGCTCTCTCCGCAGTCAAGCCGCGCATTTTTTACGGGAGTCTTTATTGGAGAGACAGTAATTACCCCATTCTCGAAATGAACTACGGCTCCCAGTGATCTTAGGCAATTCATTGTTGCTGTAATGTCTTCGGACAGGGAGTCACAATGTATCTTTGTGTCCCTGTTTGCAAAAGCAGAACAGATTAGCTGTCTGTGCGCATAAGATTTGGAGGGTATCGCCTTAACCTCTCCTTTTATTTGAGAAGGCGAGACTATAACTTTCATCGAACACTACCGTCACTTAAAGCCAATTTAACCAAACGGGGCAACTCTGCCACTTTAACCTTCTGCAACAGGCACTCTCCTATCTCTTTCGGCAAAACAAGTGTAATAAATTCGCTTCTTCTTTTCTTATCTGAAATCATCGCATCATACAACTCTTTATCATTAAAATTGGTCGTAACAGGCAAACCAAAAGAAATTATCATCTCTTCTATTTTATCTTTTGTATCTTTACTGCAGAGCCCCTCCGAAAGAGCAACTTTTGCAGCCAGCACCATCCCTATTCCAACAGCTCTGCCATGAGAGATTTGATAGGAAGAGCATTTCTCTATTGCATGGCCAAATGTATGGCCGTAGTTTAAGAAGTGCCGAACTCCCTGGTCGAATTCATCTTCCAAAACGAGAGAACCTTTTATCTTTAGACAGCGTTCAATTATCTCCTCTATTTGTGGCATCAGTGGCTCTTTAAACATTTCAAAAAGCTCTTTGTCTGCGATTATTCCGTACTTTATTACTTCTGCGCAACCATCTTCAAAAATCTCTTTCGAAAGAGTCTTTAATGTTCCCGTATCACATATGACCAGATCGGGCTGGTAGAAACTTCCAAGTTGATTCTTTCCGGACGGCAAATTTATTGCAGTTTTTCCTCCGACAGAAGAATCCACTGCTGCCAACAATGTTGTTGGTATCTGAACAAAGCGTACTCCTCGGAGATATGTAGCAGCTGCAAATCCTGCAATATCTCCCACTACTCCTCCACCAAGTGCGATAACAGCATCGCTGCCGGAGAACTGTTCTTCTGACAATAAATCTATAATCTTCAAGTATTCTTCTATGTTTTTGGAACTCTCTCCGCTCGGGATTGTGTGAGTTAAAATTTCACAATCACTGCTCTCAATAGAACTCACTACTTTGTCCAAATACAGATTCGCCACTTTGTCATCTGTAATGACAATAGCTTTAGAAAGTGGAATTCTCTTTGCTACAAGGCTTCCTACTTTTTCTAACAGTCCACTTCCAATATAAACAGGATAGCTTTCTCTTTTGGTCTCTATTATGAGTTCTCTCACTGTCCGTCAACGACCTCCTTGGCTTTTTTACCATCTTCTAACAGCTCTCTAAGCTCTTCAAAACTATTGTTATTCAATGCTTCTCTGTACTCAGATAGAGAGTCTATTATCGTATCCAATTCCCTTAATAAATTATCTCTGTTAGAAATAAATAAGTCGGCCCACATCCCCGAATCCAGCCATGCAACGCGAGTAAGGTCTTTATAGCTTCCGGCGGATACGCCTTTATGCTCTAATGCCGTAGGACTTTTAATAAAAGCATTTGACACAACATGAGCAAGTTGCGAAGTAAAAGCTATGACAGAATCATGTTTCTCTGCCGTTGCCACGTGCAATGATCCAAATCCAATCGGATGAAGCACCTTTTTTATTCTGTCCAAAAGCAGTATGTCATCAAAAACTTGAGGTACAAGAACCATCGGTGCACCTTCAAACATTTCTGCACTGCTGTTGGAAAAACCGGATTTGTGCGTTCCAGCCATTGGGTGTCCTCCGACAAAGGTAAATCCATACTCATTTGCAAGTTTAAACCCCTCTTCACAAACAGTACGTTTCGTCCCGCAACAGTCTATAACCAAAGTTTTTTCTGATATCTTGCTCCCATGTTCATTCAAAAACTCAACTGTGTCCTTTGGATTTATCGCTATTAAAATAGCATCCCCCTCTCCTATATTATCTTCGGTTAAATGTTCGTCCACTGCACCGTAAATTTTTGCAAAATCAACTATAGAAGTGTGTTTATCGAAACCAAGAACGCAGTTATCTGAGTTTTTCTTGTAAGCCTTAGCCAAAGAGCCACCGATTAAGCCAAGACCAACTATTCCTATCTTCATGATGCAATGGCCTCCCTTATCCTATTCACCTTTTTGACAAGACTGTCGAACTGTCCCGGTGTCAAAGATTGTGCTCCGTCACACAATGCATTCTGAGGATCGTTGTGAACCTCTATAAGTAGGCCGTCTGCACCTGCTGCCACTGCGGCCATTGCCATCGGCTCGACAAGTCTTGCCAATCCAGTCGCATGGCTTGGGTCTACAACCACTGGCAGATGAGTAAGCTCATGCAGAGCAGGGATCGCAGAAAGATCTAACGTGTTTCTCGTGAAAGTCTCATATGTTCTTATCCCGCGCTCACAAAGTATTACATTTTCATTTCCTTCAGACATTACGTACTCCGCACTCATTAAAAGTTCTTTCAATGTATTTGCTAAACCTCTTTTAATTAATACCGGTTTTTTCGTTTTCCCCAACTCTTTAAGAAGGTCAAAATTCTGCATATTGCGAGCTCCGACCTGTAAAACGTCTACATCTTCAAACAAATCCAAATCTTTGACGTTCATTATTTCTGAAACGATAGGGAGCCCCGTCTTTTTACGAGCCTCAAAGAGAAGTTCCAGCCCCTCTGCTTTTAGACCTTGGAAGTCATAAGGAGAAGTTCTCGGCTTAAAAGCTCCTCCCCTTAAAAACGATGCTCCCGACTTCTTTACATCCTCAGCAACTGAAATAATCTGATCTCGTGACTCAACAGAACAGGGACCTGCAATGATTTGGAAGTTGCCTCCTCCAATCTTTCTTCCCATAATATCTACTACAGAATCATCCGCGTGGAATTTTCTATTGGCATTTTTGAATGGCTCAGTTATTCTTTTTACCGTTTCTATTATGTTTAAGCTTTCAACCATGTCTATATCGACCTTGCTAGTCTCCCCTATCAAGCCGATTATAGTCTTGTACTCTCCCTCGGAAATATGAACTTCCAACCCCATAGATCTAAACCAATCACAAAGGCTTTTTCTCTGCTGTTCTGTTGTCCCCTCTTTTAAAACTACAATCATTTTTTACCACTCCTCAGAAAATTAAATTCAAAATAAAAAGAGCCGCTCGGTTGCGATCCCGTGCGGCTCTTACTGATGTTATCTTTTTTTGTAGCTAGGCGTCTGTTACTTGCCTTCAGTTTTTGAGTCTATGCAGCACGTATCGCTCTTATTGGCAAAATCCCAATAAAAGTAATAAAAGCCTGCAAAGTTAAACTCACGAACTGATAACATGGCGACGCCCCTTTCCAAAATGTTTGATGTAGTGTTGCACGATTTAAATCCTTTGTCAAGCAATATAGGCAAAACTGAAAAAAGAAAATTATTTTAAAATTCCTCTAGTAATAGCAATAGTATAAGTTATAATGTCATCGGAGGGGATA
>JAAYFL010000066.1 GCA_012728235.1 Synergistaceae bacterium | reverse complement strand
GAGTGGGGCGATTTTCTCTCGCATTACGAATATGACAAAGTTCCGAACTGGCAGAAAAACGACTATGCCAGAGTTTCGCTAAATTACAGTGACGGTATAAATACAGGAAGAATTTACTATCGTACAGACAACAAAGACTCAGACAGCGGATGGGATCACAACCAATACGACAGTAAATCAATAGGAGTTACCTTCAACCGCAAACAAGAACTCTTCAACGTTCCCTTTGTCTATGGCTTCGATTGGCAGAAGCAGAACGGAAGAACCTATGACGTAAATGCATCTAAGCTGAATTACGACAAGGATAGAAGCGGAATCGCCCCATATGTAGAGGCCTCAATCCCTCTCGGCCAGGCAAACTTAGGTCTTGGTTTGCGCTATGAAAGCTGGAACGTCGATGATGCGGACAACGTAAGCGAATTTATACCGCGTCTATCCCTAAATTGGGAATCACCGAAGGGTAAACTTCTCTATTTAACAGCGGGAAGATACTACATGATGCCGACACTTTCTCAAATCTTGTATGAAGGATGGGGAGCTATCCAAAGCCCGAATCTTAAACCAGAACAGGGTTGGACTTATGACATCGGAATAAAAGATGAAAAAGCGAAAAACCCATGGAAACTCGGAGCGTTCTATATGGATATGGAAGATAAAATCATATGGAACACCGACAGTTGGATGGGTGAAGCCGCTTACATAAACGTAGCAGAGTACAAAGCATGGGGCTTTGAAGGACAGTACAAGTTCAATATCAACGACAACTGGAGCTTCACCCCCGGTTTCGCATACACATATGCCGAAGAGAAAGCTGACAGCAGCGCCGACTGGGTACGTTCAAGCACACCTAGAATGGATATCTCAGCATTCTTAAACTACAAACAAGACAAATGGAGAGCGGAACTTGCAGCTCACTACTACGGAGACAGAGTCGTAGATAAAAAAAGCACAGGCAAGTTTGCAAATGATGACGAAGATATTTTCCTCGTAAACGCAACAGTTGCATGGGATGTATTTGAAAATCAGACACTTCGTCTGACCTGCACAAATATCTTCGATAAAGAGTTTATCATAAGCAGCAGCGGATACATCAACCCGGAAAGAAAAATCATTGCTTCCTGGGAGTGCAAATTCTAATTTAAAATCCTGAGTTAACACATCTCTTTCCTCTCAATAAAGACGAAGGCCGGGCTTGCAGCGCCTGGCCTTCGTCTTTATATCTATATTTTTAAAAACTCTAAATTTTAATAATTTCTTTCAGCAAATACTCCACATTTATATTTCCCGTAACATGTTTGGCCAAAAGATTATAGTTTTTTTCTTTTTCCGAAAGAGCAAGTTCTTTGACTGTCTTCTCTTCCTGCTTATCTGATAATGAATCTTCGCTCTCTAAAAACACATCTTCCAGCCAAGGAATTACGCCGAGAACTTTTATTCCTGTTTTTTCTTCGGTCCATCTGACTGCATCCTGAAAAAGCGTTACGTCACCGTGAAATTTGTTATAAATAAGGCCTTTTACTCTGTTTCTATCTTCGCCCAAAAGATCAAGAGTTCCGACAATAGCGGCCATCGCACCGCCCCGGTTTATATCTGCAACAAGAATAACAGGAACATCTGCCTCTTTAGCCACCCTCATATTTACTATTTCATGTTTGCTTAGGTTTATCTCTGCCGGACTCCCCGCACCTTCTATTACAACCATTTCAAAATTATCTTCTATCTTTTTAAGACATTGGCGAATAGCATTGAGACCGGTTGATAATGCAAAATCAGCATAGCTTTTTCCATTTGGCGGTTCATAACTTTTGCCCATCAAAATTATCTCTGATGGTGAAACGTCACGCGGTTTCAACAGAATTGGGCTCATAAAGATAGACGGTTTTAGTCTTGCGGCTTCCGCCTGTATCGCTTGAGCTATCCCCATCTCAAGCCCATCCTCAGTAATAAATGTATTGCGAGTCATATTTTGGGATTTAAAAGGAGATATTTTTAAACCCATATCAGAAAAAACCCTACATAGAGCTGTGGTAATAAAACTTTTGCCACTGTCGCTGTTTGTTCCCTGTATCATTATTCCCTTCATTTGAAAAACCTCTTAATATTCAATTCCCTCTCTGGCATCCAGACCATCTTTATAATAGTGTTTTACCAGTTCCATTGAAGTAACGAGATCAGCAAGTTCCAAGAGTTCTTCGGGAACATTTCTTCCTGTCATTACGAGCTCCATTCCTTCCGGTTTAGCCCTGACGAGAGCCGCAGCATCCTCCGCTTTTAAACATCCTACTCTCAATGCTTCCATCATTTCATCTATTACAAGCAGATCTGTTTCGTTGTTTTCTATTATCTTAGTAATTGTATTAAGCATAGGACATGGGGAAGTGCAAGGCTCTCCATTTGGGAATTCAGGACAGCGTTTAATGTCGATCCCACATCTTTTTGCTTGAATAAGTTCGCCGCACTCTCGGCTCTTTCTAAGTTGAACAATTTTTACTCTTAAATCTCGTCCCAATGCACGGAAACATAGACCAAAAGCCGCAGTTGTTTTCCCTTTGCCATTCCCTGTATATATCTGAAATTTTCCTGTCTTCATCTTAAACTCCTTTCAAACTCTTCAAAAAGAAACGGCGGCATCTTTTTATAAGAATCAGCCTTTTCAGAGCCTTCTTTTATGTCGAGCATATGGACTCCGCCATTAGGTATCAACCACTCATTGTGTTTTACACTGTTGTCGACAAAGCGATGCAGTATCGCTCTCATAACGTTTCCATGAGTCACTGCGACGACAGATTTATATTTTTTCTCAATGGCTAGACGGGCCATCATCTCAAAAGACTTTTCCGACCTTTCCTTGAATTCATTAAAACTTTCGCCACCTTGCACCGGCACATCCGGTTCATTCATCCAGGAAAGGTATTCCACGTCTGTATCAAGATTGTCATATTTCATTCCCTCAAGAATTCCCAAGGAACATTCAGATAGCTCCGGCAAAATAATATCAGGCCCATGTCCATAAATTATTTTGAGTGTATCTATACTGCGTGACAGGGGGGAAGAGAAATACAAATCTCCTTTTGGATAAGCAAATTTAACTGCCAGTTCTTTTTGTTCTTTAATCCCTTGGTGAGACAAAGGTGCATCTATTTGTCCAGTCCATTCATTTGCGGCATTTGAAATTGATTTTGCATGACGAATTAAATAGAAAATCATATTAAAGAAAATTCTTTCATAGCCTTGATAAAGATATTATTCTCATCAACAGAGCGTGTGGCCACTCTTATATACTGTCCGTCAAGCCCCATAAAGTTTCTGGTATGTCTCACAACGATGCCTCTTTTCAATAAAAATTTTATAAGTTTTTCATCATCACTTGTTTTAATAAGGAAAAAGTTTACCTTTGATGGAGTAACCTCATACCCCAATGATATTAGCTCTCCAATAAAGCGGGGGACTTCTTTTTTGTAGAACTCGGCGGTCTTTTGCAGATACCCTTTGTCCGACAGATACACCAATGCGGCCTGTTGCGCCACTGCGTTAACGCTCCAAGTTGGTTGTCTTTCTTTCAAAGCCTTTATGGTGGCCGTACATGCCAAAACGTAACCGATTCTGGCTCCACACAAATGAAAGTTCTTGGTAAGAGAACGCAAGATAATCATTTTTGAATTATCGTTAACATCAAGATTCCAGCGCCCTTCATATAAAAAATCTCTATATGCTTCATCTATAACAAAAACGGTATTTTTATAAAACTCAAAGAGAGCGATCAGCTCGTCTTCGGGAATATACTTGCCTGTTGGGTTATTAGGATTGCATATCCAGACAGTCTCATCAGATTTTTCAATAAAAAGAGGCGAGCGGACATTTCGGTGCAAGACATCATACGCTTTAAGCGCGCGGTTGTACTCCCCATAAACAGGGTGAATCACGCAATTTTGTTTTGACTTCTGATAAGAAGCGATAAGATATATAGCTTCGTTGGATCCATTCGTGACAAGCACGTTGTCGGGGTGGCAGTTGTTCTCCTCAGCGATAATATCGCACAGTTCTTTTGAGTCGTCATCCGGATACTCTGACATTGCTTTATGAACATCAATGTTTAACTCTCCATCCCAAGGGAGAACGTTGGTATTGGTACTAAAATCATAAACTTTTTCCGGCATCGGAACAGAGAAAAAAGCATATGTCTTTTCGGGATTTGCTCCGTGCATCCTAAATTCTGTCATTTTGCCAAGTACACTGAGAAGAAAACAATAAAGGCAGAAAAAATAACCGATGCTGCCAAAATTTTATGAGCATTGTATATGTCATTTAACTCCACGTCTCTTGTGTAATCTCCAATTATTGGTCGCTGTACATACTGTCCGTTGTATGTGGAGCCGCCGCCCAGTGTTATCCCAAGAAGCCCGGCGAAAGCTGCTTCTCCGTGAGCGCTGTTTGGGCTTTTATGATTCTTTCTGTCTCTAAGAAATACGACCAACCCTCTTTTTGCGTCAAATCCAGCGAAAGCTCCTGCGGCAATAGAGATGAGTGCTCCTATTCTGGCAGGAATAAAGTTCATAATATCATCAAGAATAGCGGCCGCTTTTCCAAAATCGTTATACCTTTCATTCTTGTACCCTACCATTGAATCCATCGTATTAACTGTTTTAAAAAACCATGCAAATAAAACAGCTTGATTGAAAAAATAGCCCAAGAGCATATAAAACAGCACCGATGTAATCCCATCGATATAGTTTTCTCCAATAGTTTCAATGGTGGCGCGAATAATTCCTTTGTCATCCAGGGATGCGGTATCTCTGCCGACTATATACGAAAGATCCGTTCTCGCTTTTTCAATGTTGCCATTTTGCAAGTCAACCGCCACAGCTTTGGATTCGTCTCGAAGGGCTCCGTATGAGAGTGCGGAGTATAGTAAAAATATCTCGACCGCGGCAGAGACGTATCTTCCAAGTAAAAAGGCTGTGAATAGAATGGATAAAACGAACATGGAAACAGTAAATAAAACTATGAAAAGGAAGATAGCACCCTGTGTTTTGCCAAATCTCTCGGAATAAAGCTTCTCTTCCCAATAGCTTATGATTCTTCCCACGATTACGACCGGGTGAAATTTGTAGTGAGGATCTCCCAGGAGACTATCTAAAATTAAAGCAATCAGAATATACATATCTCATCAATCCTTTTCCTTTATTGTATATGGATCGAGCGCAATATTTTTTAAAAATCATCTATCTGTCAATGTAAAGTGCTTCGGCAGCAAATCGTTGAGTTTATAAATCTCTATATCACTATCACTTTCAACCACTACATCCATCTCACGATTAAACTCAATCAGAAACTGTCTGCAAGCTCCACAAGGGAAACAGGGGTTCCCCTCTTCTCCCACGATAGCTATTGCGACAGGAGTTAGATTTCCACTTGCAGCAGCTGCTGCCATCGCGTTTCTTTCGGCGCAAAGAGACAGTCCATAACTGCAGTTTTCAACGTTGCACCCGGTGACAGTCTCTCCATCTTCAAAAAGAAGAGCTGCACCTACAGGAAATTTAGAATATGGAGAATAAGAAAATTTTCTTGCTTCTCTTGCCCGTTGCAAGAGATTCATATAGACATCTTTTTTCTTCACAATGACTCATCTCCGTAATTACAATTCTCAATGTAACAGCAACTATTGTCAATTGTTTACAGCGTTATCTTCGTTAAAATAATACACAAATTGGAGAGGGAAATATAAATATATAAAATATAATTTTTGGCAGTTATATGTTTCAAGATAAGCATTTTTGATGTTAATATATTTAAGTGAAAAAGGTTATTTTTCTAGCAAAAATGGGTTACATTTCATTGTAAAGTGATATAATCGTCAACGTAGTGTCTGAAATTAGTTAAAATTCAAAGAGTAATGCAAATATATTGTTAAACGGAGGAGTTATAATGGCTTATCTAACAGACATCGAAATTGCACAGAAAACGGAATTAGAACCAATAGTGGAAGTTGCTGCAAAATTAAATATTGATGAAGATGATTTGGAGCTTTACGGAAAATATAAAGCAAAAGTTTCTTTTAACCTCTGGAATAAAATAAAAAATAACAAAGACGGGAAGATGATTCTCGTCACAGCCATCACGCCTACTCCGGCAGGCGAAGGAAAAACAACTACCTCCGTAGGACTTACTCAAGCACTGGTTAAAATGGGCAAAAAAGCGGCTGTTGCACTACGTGAACCCTCTTTGGGCCCGGTTTTTGGAATCAAAGGTGGTGCCGCAGGCGGAGGATATAGTCAGGTAGTGCCAATGGAAGACATAAACGTTCACTTCACTGGCGACTTTCATGCAATAAGCTCTGCACATAACCTCCTTGCCGCCATGTTGGACAACTCCATGCAGCAGGGTAATCCTCTCAAAATAGATCAGCGCCGCATAGTTTTCAAAAGAGTCATGGATATGAATGATCGTGCTCTGCGCAAGATTATTATTGGCCTTGGCGGCAAGGCTGATGGAATTCCACGTGAAGATGGTTTCGATATCACAGTTGCCTCAGAGATAATGGCCATTCTCTGTCTTTCTGACAGTATAGACAATCTAAAGGAACGTCTGGCTTCAATTATCGTCGCCTATGATTTTGACGGCAAACCCATTACAGCTAGAGATCTTCAGGCACAGGGTGCAATGGCTATGCTTTTAAAAGATGCAATCAAGCCAAACCTAGTTCAGACAATAGAACACGTTCCTGCATTTATCCATGGTGGCCCCTTTGCAAACATAGCACATGGTTGCAACAGCGTTATGGCCACTAAATATGCACTTAAACTTTCAGACTACTTTGTCACAGAAGCAGGCTTTGGAGCGGATTTAGGTGCGGAGAAATTTTTGGATATCAAATGCCGTCTTGCTGGCATCAAGCCGGACGCGGTAGTAATTGTTGCAACTATACGTGCTCTCAAAATGCATGGAGGAGTAGCAAAAGAAAATCTCGGAGAAATCAACATGCAGGCACTCGAAGCCGGTATTCCAAACTTGGAAAAACATGTAGAAAACATGCTTTCATATGGAGTGCCCGTTGTAGTTGCCCTTAATAAATTCCCGACAGATAGAGATGAAGAGCTTAAGCTCGTCAGAGAAAAGTGCGCCAAACTGGGAGCTCCTGTCGTGCAGTCAGATATCTGGGCTCGCGGAGGCGAAGGTGGAATAGAAATGGCGGAAGCAGTTTTAGAAGCCTGTGAAAAGCCAAACAACTTCCGTTTCCTCTATGATGAAAATCTTTCTCCCAAAGAGAAAATCACAAAAATAGCCACTGAAATATATGGAGCTTCAGGAGTTAACTTCACCGATACCGCCGAAAAAGATCTCAAACAAATACACGATCTCGGCAAGGATAATCTCCTTATCTGTATGGCCAAGACGCAAGCATCTCTTTCCGACGACCCTTCAAAAAAAGGTCGTCCGACAGGCTATGTCCTTACTGTAAGAGAAGTTCGCCTTTCTGCAGGAGCCGGATTCATAATTCCAATTACTGGAACGATTATGACAATGCCCGGGTTGCCCAAACAGCCTGCAGCATGCTCCATAGATGTTGACAATGACGGGAAGATAAGCGGTCTATTCTAAGGAACACAAAATATAAGTTAAAAGGAAGGTCGTACAATGGCTGTTGAAAAGAGTGAAATACAGGTTTTTTTTGAAAAACTTGCCTCTGCCACTCCGACTCCCGGAGGCGGCAGCTCTGCCGCACTCTGTGGAGCAACTGCTGCGGCTCTCGTTTCCATGGTCGCAAATCTCACAGTCGGAAGAGAAAAATACAAAGAAAACTGGGAAATAATGGAAGAAGTTGCAAAAAAAAGTGAAGAACTTCGCTTTAAATTCGTTGAATTGGCGAATTGCGACATAAAAGGCTATGGCAACTATATGGACTGTCTAGGAATGTGCAAAGAAACGGAAGAGGAGAAAAAGCTAAGAAGAGATGCAATGCAAGAAGCACTTGTTTACATCACTGAGATTCCCATGAATACGATAGAAACTTGTGTTGAAGTTGCGAAGCTCTCTTTCAAAGCCGCCAAATTTGGAAATCCCAACGCAATAAGTGATGCCGCATGTGGGGCGATTTTGGCTGAAGCAGTGGCAAGAGCTGCGTCGCACAGTGTTCGAGCAAATCTTCCCGGAATAAAAGACAAAGAGTTCGTTCTTTGTACTGAAAAGAAAATGAATGAAGCTCTTGATGAAGTAAAAAGGGAATTGATTAAGACAGAGACACTCATATCCGAATTTTTAAGCTAATTTAATTAAACTATATTTATATAATAAAAATAAAATTACAAAATAAATAAAATGAAAGTGAGGTCTTGTGATGAAATTCATCGCACCTTTCTTACTATTCATTCAGAATCAGCTACTCGGCATGAAGTGGCTGAAAGCCCTTACCGGTAAATTTCTGAGTTCTTTTGGCATTGACATTTCCGGCAGATTGGGAGGATCTCTTCAGTTTTTTATATATGATGTAATAAAGATTTTCGTTCTTTTGTCAGTACTCATATTTGTTATTTCCTATATCCAAAGCTACTTTCCTCCGGAACGCACCAAGAAAATACTAGGACGTTTTAAAGGAGTTAAAGCTAATCTACTCTCAGCATTGCTTGGCACCGTGACTCCATTTTGCAGCTGTTCTTCTATTCCTCTTTTTATCGGATTTACCAGAGCCGGGCTTTCACTAGGGGTCACTTTTTCTTTTTTAATATCTTCTCCCCTGGTTGACTTGGGCTCATTAATCCTTCTTGTAAGCATATTCGGCACTAAAATTGCCGTTGCATATGTTGTAGTTGGCTTAGTACTTGCTGTTGCAGGCGGCAGTTTAATAGAAGCGCTTCGTTTGGATACATATATAGAAGAATATATAAAAGCTGGAGATAGCATAAACATTGAATCCGAAGATATTTCCACAAAAGAAAGAATAGAATTTGCAAGAGACCAGGTAATATTTACCGTTAGAAAAGTGGCTCTCTATATATTCATAGGAGTAGGTATTGGAGCTCTGATACACAACTGGATTCCACAGAATCTGATAGAAATGGCTCTCGGCAATAAGAACAGTTTTTCTGTCGTCATAGCCACTTTTATAGGAATTCCAATATATTCTGACATCTTTGGCACAATCCCCATTGCTGAGGCATTATATGCAAAGGGAGTTGGGCTCGGCACAATAATGTCATTGATGATGGCTGTTACAGCACTCTCTCTTCCCTCGATTATACTTTTGCGCAAAGCGGTTAAGCCGCCACTGTTAATTCTATTCATAAGCATAGTCGCAGTTGGCATAATGCTCATTGGATACCTATTCAATGCATTTGCTTGGATGTTCGTATATGTTTGGATAAATGGCAGTAATAGGGAAAATCTCAAAAGAAGTTATGGATATGATCATGGCCGGAGCTAAACTCAACACAGAGCTTGAGAAAAACTCCGGTTTTGATTGCGGTGGAGAAACGACACTCTGTGAGAAGGATAAAAAATTAAAAAAGAAGCTATCAGATGATACTGTAAGAAAATAACACGCACTCTTAAACGCCCATTATAACTTTTCGCAATAGAAAGAACATGTTTTTAAATTTATCTCTTTGTCTATATACATATAGACCTGCTTATGTTACATTCTCAATATATTTAGATTCTCATTCAAATAACCTGGAAGTTAAAGTTGGTGCTTTATGGACCTTTTTGTTGTTTTATTTCTGTTTGCGGTAGGGATTGTCGCCATTGTAAAGGGTGGCGATATGTTTGTAGATGCGGCATCATGGATAGCTGAAGTCTCTGGTGTTCCAAAGCTTATTGTCGGAGCCACTGTAGTAAGCATAGCCACTACTCTTCCGGAGTTGATTGTATCTCTGATGGCGACATTTGACGGCAAAGTCGAAATAGCGATAGGAAATGCTGTCGGCAGTGTCACGGCAAATACTGGTTTAATAATGGCATTTGCTCTGCTCTTTATTCCCTGTGTCATTAAACGCAGCGACTACATTTTAAAAACGATATTTATGCTTGGCGGAACCATCGTTCTCATTGCCTGTGGTTTTATAGGCTCAATAGGAGTAATGGGGAGTTTGATATTGCTTGCGATGTGCTGCTTAGCCTTTGCAGAAAATATTATAGAAGCGCTCAATGCCATGAATTTGCAAAAGAGCAATGAAGTACGCGGAAATAAACCCACTGCAAAAGAAAAGAGAATTAATATTGCAAAATTCGTATTCGGAGCACTGCTCTTGGTCGTCGGTTCTCGTCTGCTTGTCGACAATGGAAGCTATCTGGCAAAACTGCTGGGAGTTTCAGAGAGGATTATAGGAGTAACTCTTATCGCAATAGGCACATCTCTTCCTGAATTGGTAACGACGTTAACGGCTATTGCGAAAAAACATGCCACACTTTCTGTCGGGAACATTATCGGCGCAAATATAATAGATTTGACTTTTATACTGCCTGTTTGTTCCATTCTTTCAGGAAAAACGATCCCCATATCAGGAACTCTGGCTCAGATAGACCTCCCCGCAGCACTCATCGTTGGGAGCATAGCTATTCTGCCCACCCTTTATATGAAAAAGTTTACGAGAGTCCAAGGTGTCGTACTCTTATTAACGTACCTCACATACGTTATAATTACAATAACCGCTTAGTCGAATTATTTTAATTACATAAGAAGGAGGAAAAGCAATGTATAAAGAATTCAAAGAGTTTATCCTGAGAGGCAACGTCCTCGACATGGCAATAGGTGTCATAATAGGTATAGCTTTTGGCAATATAATTTCATCCCTAGTAAACGACATCTTTATGCCGGTACTGAGCAAAATCACAAGTGGAGTCAACTTAGCAACGCTTAAATATGTCTTGACCCCTGAAGAAATTGGTGTCTGTGGCGAGGTATTGGCTGAAGAATCTGCCATTCTGTACGGACTCTTTATCCAGAATATAATTGATTTCTTGCTAATAGCCATATCAATTTTCTTCTTTATCAAATTGGTTTCTAAGATAAGAAAGCCGGAGGAAGAAGTTGAAGAGAACGCAGCTCCTACGCAGGAAGAACTACTTACGGAAATCCGAGATCTGCTTAAGAAATAAAATTCTCTAGCAAAGATTATAAAGAAAAGAGATGTGCTGTTTCAGTCGCACATCTCTTTTTTTATATATTCTACATATTTAAAATATGTACATATAGAAGAAAGAAATTTTTGAAAGGGAGCTAAATGAAAAACAATAATATAAACAACTCTGAAAACTAGAGACATCACTCTCTGTTATTCATAAAAAAGCAAAATATTATGCAAAATGAAGCATATATCGCAGCAGAATCCTATCAAAAATATCTATAAATTAAAGAAAACAGAATATATTTTAATAAAAAATAAAATAGTTCTATTGCATTTTAAGACAATATATTTACGATATCCCTTTGATAGACCTTTAAAACATCTATTCTAAAAGCTCACTAGGTCGTGTGTTTTATATAAAATTTGTAAAAAAAGTGCTTGACGAAAATGCTTGAGTGTAATAAAGTATCTCTCGTTGCGCTTTTTACAGGCAATTATTTCCTGCAAAAAACAAGCGTAACACGCACCATGACAAAAGAATAAAGGAAAAGCGAAAGAGTGAAGTTTAACTCGAAAATTATTTTTCTTGTTTGACTTTACACAAGTCAGAAATAACCGCAAGGTCAATTCTGGCCCAAGTCATAACTTTTTTGGTTACTTACTTCCCTGGCAGATTAATTTGCTAAGTGAAAGTATTTTGTAACTATTCTAATAATTCTGATATTTATTAATATTGGATATTACTTATAGCCTGTCATTAAATCTATGATTTAAAGACATCTATAAGCCGGCGAACTGAGCTGCTCATATTTTCTTAAATGAAAATGTGAGTAGAAAACACAACCAGAATCAAACGGAGAGTTTGATCCTGGCTCAGGACGAACGCTGGCGGCGTGCTTAACACATGCAAGTCGAACGG
>JAAYFL010000065.1 GCA_012728235.1 Synergistaceae bacterium | reverse complement strand
CATACATAAAAGAGCGACGCCGTGGTATTTTTAATGTTTAAACGTAGTATAGAAACGCTGAAGGGGGCAGAATAATGAATGTTCGAAGAATAATTCCCTGTCTTGATATAAAAGACGGAAGAGTGGTTAAGGGAGTAAATTTTGTTGATTTTCGTGACGCAGGTGATCCTGTTGAATGTGCAAAAGCATATCAAGACGCCGGAGCAGATGAAATAGTTTTTCTTGATATCTCTGCCACCAGTGAAGAACGTGACACTGTTGCGTGTCTAGTAAACAAAGTCGCAGCGCAGCTTTCTGTCCCGTTTTCTGTAGGAGGAGGAATTCGCACAGTAAATGACATGAGTGTGATACTTAACGCAGGAGCTGATAAGGTCTCTTTAAATTCGGCCGCTGTAAAGAATCCCTCTCTTATATCAGAAGGAGCGGAGGCATTCGGTAGCCAGTGTATTATTGTTGCTATAGACGCGAAACAAAAAGCTGAAGGAAGCTGGGAAGTTTTTATAGCCGGAGGACAAAATGCCACTGGGCTAGACGCAGTTGAATGGGCAATGAAAGCAGAACGTCTCGGCGCAGGAGAAATTCTTTTGACAAGCATGGATAAAGATGGCACAAAGTCAGGTTATGATCTGGAACTTACCGCGGAGATCAGTAGCAAGGTCAAAATTCCCGTGATAGCTTCCGGAGGAGCGGGAACTTACGAACACTTTTATGATGTTCTTACAAAGGGAAAGGCAAGTGCAGTTTTAGCTGCCTCGCTCTTCCATTTTAATGAAATTCCTATTCCAAAACTTAAAGAGTATTTACAAAAACGTGGCATTTTAGTAAGTAAATAGTCAACGCGGAAAGTGTAAGAGAAGTCACATTCGCTAAGCAAATTTCAAGATTTGACTCGTAATAGTTTGTGCAACGGAAGAGTCGTTTTTGAGGCCATAAAACATACTGCATAGATAAAAACAAGTCTGTCCTTTGAAATTAATTAAGGACAGACTTTTCATATATGCACTAAAGATCGTGCTTTTTATATAGTGATTGTTTTTAGCGGATCAGTTTATTGAAAATTTATATTATTTCTTTAGGCGTAAAGTGGCTGCCATTGCGTGAGCAGAAAGTCCTTCGTTCCTTGCCATAATATCAGCAGTGTTAGCAAGTTCTTTTATTCCAATTGCTGTAATGCGCTGGAAAGTGCAGACCTTTAGAAAAGTCATTACAGACACTCCGCCTGTGTAACGAGCAGCGCCGCTTGTTGGTAGAGTATGGTTTGTTCCTGCCACATAGTCGCCAAAAACCTCAGCTGCTCCCTCTCCAATAAATAAAGAACCATAATTGCGAAGCAAGGGTTCAATGGAATCGGGATTTGAAATATTAATCTCAAGGTGTTCTGGTGCTAGCTCATTTGCAATCTCTGCTGCTTCTTCAAGAGAGTCAACAATGATTATCTGTCCATTGTTTTTCCAAGAAACAGAAGCAACCTCAGCTGTGTCCAACTCAAGCAGCTGGCGCTCAATCTCTTTTTCTACATTTTTAGCAAGTTCCAACGAAGTAGTAACAAGAATTCCTATTGCATCAAGATCATGCTCTGACTGTGCCAACAAGTCAGCTGCAACTATATCGACACGAGAGTTGTCATCGGCAATTATAAGCACCTCACTGGGTCCTGCAATAAAATCTATTCCTACTCGACCATAAGCTTGGCGTTTTGCTTCCGTTACATATTTGTTTCCGGGGCCAACAATCATTGCGACAGGCTTGATGCTTTCCGTTCCATATGCGAAAGCTGCAATTGCTTGTGCCCCACCAACTGCGTAGATTTCATCAGCACCTGCGATATGAAGTGCAGCTGTAGGTGCTGGATGAGGAAGAGTGCTACCTTGCATTGGAGGAACAGCAGCACAAACTCGTGGCACTCCAGCCACCTTTGCTGGAATTGCAAGCATAAGGGCAGACGAAAAGAGAGGGTAACTGCCTCCGGGAACATAGCAACAGCAGGAATCTACTGGGATAACCTTGTGACCCAAGAAAACGCCTGAAGAGGTTTCTGTAGACTCAACAGAATGCAGGCTACTTGCCTGTATTTCCGCAAAATTCTTTATGTTTTTTGCGGCGACTTCAATTGCTTCTCTTAGTTCTTTCGAAATACTTGAGCATGCTTTTTCGATTTCTAAGTCAGAGACTCTGAAGGATTCAGCGGGAGCTCCTCCGAATTTTACGTTGTACTCAGAAAGAGCCTTGTCTCCATCACGTCTTACTTTTTCAATAATTTCTTTCACAGTTGAAAACACAGAAGAAGTATCTTCGACTTTTTTCTTAATTGCTTCCTTATATATGTACATTAGAATCACTCACAATCGTGTATTATTTCGTCAAGTTAAAATAACACTATAAACAGGGTGTGTCAACAAAAATCAGTCAACGAAACTCTTTCTATATTATGCACTAAGAGTTAGATTTAAAAGAGTGACCGAAAACTTTGTGCATAATAACAAGTTGTAATTTGATATCTACTAACAAAAACCGTCAAAAAAATGTGATTAAGAACAATCAATTGAATAAAAAAGACATAGACATTAAAAATGAAAAGTCAGGGGATGTTGCAGTAACTTAGAAAAACAGTAATTAAAAACCATAAAAAAGTTTTATAATCAATCAAGTTGTGTTAAAATCGGACCTTAGTGTTATGAATTGGGGTTACAGGGAAAAGTAGATTAAGGATAAGGGCTCGTGTATTTCGATTTACCTTTGCACGACAATTTGTAACATTCGAGAAAGAGGCAGGGTAAAGATGTCATTATCGAGTGCAGAAAGATTTTTGGAAGATCTTTTAACAAATCCTTCATTTTTATTAAAAATGGCAGAGCTTCCAGAAGCTGAGATTGCGCCTGCTCTCAGACAGGCCGGGTTCAATTTTACGTCCAAAGAAATTGATGATTTAGTATGTAAAGAATTTTATAATATAAAGAACAGGCTTCATTTAGGAGAAGGGGATGTACGTGATCTCATTATGCAAAAGTGGGGCAAATATATGCCATAAACATTGCTTCTGTACAACGTTTCTTTCCCAAAAATTTTCCTAATATGTGCAAAGAATCTCTTTATTTTTACGACAATGATGATAGAATTATCAAATTATATATGGGGCAGAGTTATTTTTTGCGCTGTAGATGTTTTATATGTAAAAACACAAGTCGAGCTAAATGTTCAAGGAGGAAAAATAAATGAGACTTCCATCATTCTGGGGAGGGATACACCCACCACAGAATAAAGAATTAACTGTAAACAAAGAAATAGAAAATTATTTACCCGTGAGTGAATTAGTTTTTCCAATGGCGCAAAATCTTGGGGCCTTAAGCCAGCCGGTGGTAAAAAAAGGCGACAACGTACTCGTAGGACAAAAACTTGGAGACAGCGATGCGTTCGTTTCTGCTCCAATTCTTTCAAGTGTTTCTGGAACAGTTAAAGATGTTGGCATGCGTCTCACTACAGCAGGATTACTTGAAACATGTGTGGTAATTGAAAATGATGGAAAATATGACAAAGACTCATCTTGGACTCCCTTGTTAAATTACGAAAATAACGATCCAAAAGAATATATTGCACGTATACGTGAGGCTGGAATAGTCGGTTACGGTGGCGCAACCTTTCCAACGGCAGTAAAGCTTACACCCCCCAATCCAAAGTGTATTAAATGGCTCATAGTGAATGCTGCCGAATGTGAACCATATTTGAATTGTGACAATAGGCTTATGATTGAAGAGCCAGCAAAAATTGTTAAAGGACTAAAGCTTTTAATGAGGCTCTTTCCTGAGGCAGAGGGTGTTATTGGAATAGAAAACAATAAACCCGAAGCCATTGCAGTAATGGAGAAAGAGCTAAAAAAACAAAATGCATTTAAAATATCTTTACAGCCTCTTGTGGTTAAATATCCTCAAGGAGCCGAAAAAATGTTGATAGAAGCTCTAACAAAGCAAGAATATGTTGTGACTGCTCTTCCAGCAGATGTAGGCTGTATTGTTTTGAACGTTCGCACAGTTCACCAGATATATGAAGCAATAGCTGAAGGTACACCTTCCGTAACTCGTATTGTCACAGTAACAGGAGACGCTATTGTAAATCCAAAAAATATACGTATGCCGCTTGGAACCTCTATTCGTGAGCTTATAGAATTTTGCGGTGGTTTCAAAGAAGAGCCAGCCAAAATAATTTCTGGTGGCCCAATGATGGTGGTAACACTGCGCTCAATGGAAGTTCCCATCGTTAAAAGTACTTCTGGAATTCTCGCATTAACCAAAAAATCAGCACACCTGGGAGAAGAGTTTGCATGTATCCGTTGTGGACGTTGCGTAGACGCTTGTCCAGTAGGGCTGTTACCGAATACATTAAATAAAGTTGTACTTCTGCGTGATTATATAACGTTTGAAGAAATGGGCGGGCTCAACTGTATCGAGTGTGGTTCTTGCTCATACGTATGCCCTGCAAGCCGTCATTTAACACAGACCTTCCGCGATGGAAAGGTAACTGTAATGGCAATGAATAGAAAGGCGGCTGTAAAATAATGGAAAAACTTTTGACAATTTCAAGTTCACCGCACATTCATGCAGAACAAGACACACAAACAGTAATGCTTTGGGTGCTTGCCGCTCTTGTTCCTTCAGGGCTTGCCGGAGTATATTTCTTTGGTATGCGCGCTTTCGTGCTAATGCTAGTCTGTGTAATCACTTGTCATCTTTCAGAATTCGTTTGGCAGAAGCTGGCAAAGCAAAAAATAACTATCAATGACTTTTCTGCTGCTGTTACTGGGCTTTTGCTTGCATATAA
Source organism: Synergistaceae bacterium (assembly GCA_012728235.1). Classification (NCBI taxonomy): domain Bacteria; kingdom Thermotogati; phylum Synergistota; class Synergistia; order Synergistales; family Synergistaceae; species Synergistaceae bacterium. The sequence goes on along the minus strand of JAAYFL010000065.1, from coordinate 175 downwards.
TCTACCTCCAACAATGGAGTACTGGAAGGCAATAATAGGTTGTATTTTTGCAATAATAGTAGTCAAACAATTCTTTGGCGGTATTGGCTGTAATATTGTAAATCCTGCTCTTGCTGGACGTGCAATGATGGTCGTAAGCTGGCCCGTAGCTATGACAACTTGGACTATTGATGGT
>JAAYFL010000064.1 GCA_012728235.1 Synergistaceae bacterium | reverse complement strand
CTATGGAAGTGGCTGGCTGTCCGATAGCGGTACTGGATGAAGTTGACGCCGCTCTTGATGAAGTGAACCTTAGAAGATTTTCAGAACTTACAAAAGAGTATGCAAAAAATACTCAGATACTGGCAATGACACACAGGCGCTTAACCATGGAACGAGCCGACGTTTTATATGGAGTAACACTTTCAGAACCCGGTTTATCTCAAGTAATAGGCGTCAAAGTAGACGATTGGGCATAACATAAAATGAAAAAAAGAGAAGACTTACTCAAAGGAATTTTACAAATAGAACAGCCCGAAGCAGCTAAGGGTCCTAGAGTCAACGTGGATACAATCTTGCTTGCAAATTTCGCCAATCCCTCTAAAGGGGAAAGAATTCTGGAGATTGGCTGTGCACATGGAGCAATAACTCTCATACTTGCAAAGCGTGGATTTTCTGTAGAGGGGATAGACATACAAAAACATCTCATCGATATGGCTATGGAAAACGCAATCCATAATAAACTTGACGATAAAACTAAATTTATATGCAACGATATAAAAAATTACAAAGCACTATGGACGGCACAGAGTTTCGACAGAATTGTCGTTAATCCTCCCTATTACAAAGAGCACTCAGTACGCAGCAGCCCATACATTGAAAAGACTGTTGCAAAGCAGGAAGCCGAATGTACGTTGGAAGAGATTATAATCGCATCGAAATATCTCCTGAAAAACAAAGGCAGCCTAAACATAATAATATCCGCCAGCAGACTCAGCGAACTTGTGTCTCTGTTGGCAAAATACAACATAGAACCCAAAGTAATGCGCGCCGTTCATTCAAAAGAGGGTTCTCCTGCTTCAGTAGTACTTATAGAGGCAGTAAGAGCTGCAAAAATTGGACTAAAAATACTGTCTCCTCTCTTCATGCGTGGCCCAGATGATAAAGAGACGGAAGAGCTTATCAGCGCATACACATTAAAGGAAAGTGAAACGTCATGCCCCTGATAGTTGTTCCCACACCAATCGGCAACTTAGAAGATATGACACTGCGAGGCATAAAAGCGCTTCAAGAAGCGGATATCGTCGCATGTGAAGACACAAGGCACACCTTGCGTCTCCTCAATCACCTCGGACTAAACAAACAGCTTATATCTTGCCACGAGCACAATGAAACTGAAAGAGTGGAAACTCTTATAAAGAGAATAAAAAGCGGAGAAACAGTTGCGCTGGTCTCAGATGCAGGCACACCGGGACTCTCCGATCCAGGATCGGTAATAATTAGGGCAGTATTAGAAAGAGGTCTGCCTATAGATGTTTTGCCAGGTGCGAACGCGCTCCTGCCTGCTCTTTTGCTCTCCGGCATGGAAATGGATTCTTTCTTATTTGTTGGGTTCCTGAAAGGAAAGACAAAAGACAAGAGGTTGAAACTGTCAGAAGTGGCAGAGATAAAAGAAACTCTTGTGTTTTATGTATCACCGCATAAAATATTAAAAGAACTGGCTCTCATGGGTGAAGTATTAGGAGATAGAAAAGCAACACTGGTAAAAGAAATAAGTAAAATACACCAAGAAACATTCAAGGGCACACTGCACTCTTTTGACAAAATTCTACCGGAAGAAAAAATACGTGGAGAATTTGTTTGTATAGTAGAGGGCAACACACAAGAAGAAGTAGAAGATGAAAACAGTTGGAAACTAGAGGCGGAAACAATGTTAAAAAGAGGCGATAGCACAAAGGATATTGCAAACTCAATCGCAATGAAGTATTCTATTCCTCGTAACAGAGTAAAACGCCACATTTTAGAAGTAAGTGGCGAGGAGGACAATTAAATGCCAGAAAATAAGAAAAATTTCTATATAACAACTCCAATATACTACGTAAATGATGTCCCTCACATTGGACACGCATATACAACGGTGGCCGCGGACACTTTGGCTCGTTGGCACAAGTTAAAGGGAGACAACACCTGGTTCCTAACCGGAACTGATGAACATGGACAGAAAATACAGACTGCAGCAGAAGCAAGAGGAATAACTCCGAAAGAGCTCTGCGATACTGTTGTTTTGAACTTCAAAAAACTTTGGGAGAAACTCAACATAAGCAACGATGACTTTATTCGTACAACTGACGAAAGACATGAAAAAGTTGTGCAGGAAATTTTCCGAAGACTAATGGAAAAAGGGGACATATATAGGGAGAATATGAAGGCTGGTACTGTGTGCCATGTGAAAGTTATGTGCCGGAAGCTCAAATAGAAGAAGGACAAAAATGTCCGGACTGTCACCGTTCTCTTACCAAAATGACAGAGGAGACCTACTTTTTCAAACTCTCAAAATATGCGGAACCACTGCTAAAGTTTTACAAAGAAAATCCCGATGCCATAATGCCCAAAACTCGCTACAACGAGACAGTCAGCTTTATAGAGAGTGGACTTAAGGATCAGTCAGTCTCAAGAACCACGCTCAAATGGGGCATCCCTCTTCCAGGAGATTCCAAACATGTTATATATGTCTGGTTTGACGCTCTAATAAATTATCTTTCAGCAATGAATTATCCTCAAGAAGGCGAAAAATGGGAGACCTTCTGGCCCTCAGTTCACCATCTTGTGGGCAAAGATATCATAAGATTTCACTGTGTAATATGGCCTGCAATTTTAATGGCATTGGACATAAATCTGCCTGTCAAAGTTTTCGCTCATGGTTGGTGGACAGTAGACGGAGAGAAGATGTCCAAGTCTGTCGGAAATGTCGTAGACCCATTTGAAATGGTAGATTGCTATGGGTTAGACCCATTCAGATACTTCTTGCTCAGAGAAGTATCTTTCGGACATGATGGCAACTTCTCCGAATCAGCTCTCGTTCAGCGCATCAACTCTGATTTGGCAAATGACTTAGGCAACTTGCTATCCAGGACATTGCAGATGATATCAAAGTATAGAGATGGCAATCTTCCTATGACATATAACAAAAATGATTTAGATTTAGAGATAGAAAAGATGGCAAATGAAACATTCAAGACGATGAGCGAGCAGATGGAGCTCTTTGCTTTTGACGAAGCATTAAAAACGCTCTGGCTCTTTATCGGCAGGTCGAACAAATACATAGATGAAACTCAGCCCTGGATACTCGGCAGAGAGGGTGACACAGACAGACTAGATTCAGTTCTTCGCACTCTGTGGGAATCACTTCGCCTGTCAGCTCTCTCAATCGCAGCAGTCATGCCGGATACAGCCACTCAAATGTGGACACAGCTCGGACTGGAAGGCACGCCACTAGAAACAAGTGCTCTTGCGACATGGAAGTGGGGAGAGCTGGGACAAGAAGTTACAGTGAAAAGGGGAGAGATTTTATTCCCTCGCATAGACCTTGAAAAATGGGAAGAAGAAAAGAAAGCCAGAGAAGTTGCAAAAAAAGGAATATCTTCTGCCTCTTCTTCACTGGATTATGGAGCACACAAGGAAGAGATAAGCATAGACGACTTCAGTAAGTTGGAAATTAGAGTTGCTCTTGTAGAAAAGGTCGAGTCTGTGCCAAACGCAGATAAACTCTATCTTCTCAGTATCGATTTGGGATACGAGAAGCGCACCATAATAACAAACATAAAGGCGCACTATACCCCTGAAGAGCTGCAAGGCAAAAAAATTGCCGTAATTTGCAATCTCAAGCCTGCAAAAATTCGCGGCTATACGAGCAACGGCATGTTATTGGCCGTAGACAGCCCGGATAAAAACGACAAAAAAATAACACTGCTTACAGTAATGGATGACTCAATTCCTGTAGGAAGCAAGATAAATTAAAATATCCCACAAAAGTAAACGAGTCAGCATCGAGAACAGAAAAATAAAGTTATATAAGAAAAGTGGCGGATATATAATCCGCCCTTTTTTGGTTTAGAATAGTAGAGATAAAATTATTATTCTCAAGTTTTTTTGCAAACGAACAGGGAGGAAATATATTTGTTTTTAGTAGATTCGCACTGCCATATAAATAAAAAATACTATCCAAACGGTCTGTCCCAGGTATTTCAAAACGCCTTGGATAACAACGTCAAAAGAATAATACAATCATCAGAAAGCGTGGCTTCAGCAACAGAGTCACTGCTATTTGCCCGAACACACAAAGAGCTGCCTGAAATGAAAATTCTTGCTGGAGTCCATCCACACGAAGCGAAAAAAGTCTCGGCAAATTACATTGTAGAGTTGGAAGAAGTAGCGAATAATCCGGAAGTTGTTGCAATTGGCGAAATAGGATTGGACTACTATTACGATAATTCACCTAGAGATACACAAGTAAAAGTCTTTACTGAGCAAGTAGAATTGGCAAAGAAAATCAATAAGCCAATAGTGCTTCACATAAGAGCTGCAGAGGATAGAACTTCCGGAGATGCTTACCGTGATACTTTTGATATCTTGCGTAAAAGTTACAATGGAAAAGTAAACGGAGTAGTACACTGTTTTTCCGGAGATACTGAAGATGCAAAAGAAGCACTTGATCTCGGTTTGTACATTTCCTTTGCTGGGCCCATAACATATCCCAAAAACGATGAACTTCGCAAAATTGCAGCAATGGTTCCTGTAGACAGAATTCTATGTGAAACGGACTCTCCCTACTTAGCACCGCAAAAACATCGCGGCAAGACCAACGAGCCGGCTCATGTGAAATATGTTTACGAATTAGTGGCAATTTTAAAAGAGATGAAACTTGAAGATTTTTCACAGCAAGTACTAAAAAATATTGAGAGAATATTCAATTGGAGTGCGTCAAATGTTTAAATACAAACTTATAGCAGAATGCCCCGAAACAGGTGCAAGGGCCGGAGAGTTTAGCACGGCTCATGGAGTAATAGAGACCCCCATATTCATGCCGGTTGGCACTCAGGCAACAGTAAAAGCCATGACACCGGAAGAGCTTGAAGATTTGGGAGCTCAAATAATACTTGGGAACACATACCACCTCTATATGAGACCGGGAGAAGACATAGTTCATGAAGCAGGAGGACTGCATAAATTTATGAACTGGCATCATCCAATACTTACAGACAGTGGAGGATTTCAAGTTTTCTCCCTCGCAGATCTTCGTAAAATAACGGACGATGGAGTGGAATTCCGCTCTCACATAGACGGAAGCACCCACTTTATGAGGCCGGAAGATTCTATGGAAATACAGCAGAAACTGGGCAGCGACATAGCAATGGTCTTTGATGAGTGTGTTCCATGGCCAACAACCAAAGAATATTCACAGGAAGCTGTAGAACGCACCATAAAATGGGCAAAACGCTGTAAAGAGTACCATTCTCTGGAGAGTCAAGCTCTATTTGGAATAGTACAGGGCTCCATGTTTGAAGATCAGAGAATTGAATGCATGAAAAGACTTCAGGCTATTGATTTTCCCGGCTATGCGATAGGCGGTCTTTCCGTCGGAGAACCTCATGATGAAATGTATCGTGTCCTTGATGCTCTCACGCCGCACATGCCCAAAGACAAGCCTCGTTACCTAATGGGTGTTGGTTTCCCGACAAACCTTGTTGAAGGAGTGGCGAGAGGCGTTGACATGTTCGACTGTACGATTCCCACCAGAAACGGAAGAAATGGCGGAGTTTTGACTCGCACAGCTAAGCTTAACTTAAGAAATAAAAAATATGAAAGGGACTTTACTCCCTTAGATTCTAACTGCAACTGCTACACATGCAGAAACTACACACGTGCATATATTCGACATCTCTATGCAACAAGAGAGATTTTGGCTTCACGCCTCTGCACATGGCACAACCTGTATTTCCTTGTCAATCTCATGAAAGAGGCAAGACAGGCCATCATAGACGGAAAATTCCCAGAGTTCAGAGAGAACTTCATGGTGAATTTTATGGAGGGGCAATACATAAGTGAAGAGTAAAATGGAAGATAAATTAAAAAATATCTTCGCTCAAACAACTGAGTGCGAGCTTTCTCTCTATCGTGAAGCGGCAGAACTGATAAAATCTGGAGAACTGGTCGCGTTCCCGACAGAAACAGTGTATGGACTTGGGGCAAATGCGCTTGACGAGGAAGCCGTAAAAAACATATTCATCGCAAAGGGCCGCCCCTCAGACAATCCTCTTATACTGCACGTGTCGAGTCGCGAGATGGCAGAGAGATTAGTCCATTTAAATGAAAGAGCCGAAAAACTTATGGCGGAATTTTGGCCAGGACCTCTTTCGCTAGTTCTCACCGCAAAAGACATAGTTCCTCTGTCAACAAGAGGAGGTCTTTCTACGGCAGCAATCAGAATGCCGGACAACAGAATAGCACTTGAGATAATACGCCTCTCAGATCTTCCAATAGCGGCACCAAGTGCAAACAAAAGTGGACGTCCCAGCCCTACTGACGCAAGAACCGTCAGGACAGACTTAGGCGAAAAAGTAAAAATGATAATAGACGGAGGCAGAACGGACGTGGGAGTCGAGTCCACTGTCTTGGATATAACAGGGGAGCACCCCATCCTCTTACGCCCCGGCGCCATCTCAAAAGAAGAGATAGAAAAACTTTTGGGAACAGAAGTCTTTTACACAGAAGAAGAATCTATCAAACGTCGTTCACCCGGCACCAGATATCGGCATTACGCTCCAAAAATACCTTTATTACTGGCGGAATTAGGCAAGTTGCCGAAAGAAGTTCAGAGTAAAAAATGGACATGGATTGGAATATCTGAACCATCAGTTGAACCTAACATAAAAATAATCTTTAAAGATAATAAGGAGTACGCAAAAGAGCTCTTCAGGGTACTAAGAGAAGTGGAAGAGAAAGATATCGAGCTCATTGTCGCAGAAATACCGGAGCAGAACGGGATAGGCATCGCCCTTTCAGATAGGCTCAAAAGAGCCTCTGAAAGTTGACGAGCTCTGGCCTGGGTGTTATAATTTCACCGCTTTAGTCGGGGCGTAGCGCAGTCTGGTTAGCGTGCCTGGTTCGGGACCAGGAGGTCGGAAGTTCAACTCTTCTCGCCCCGACCATTTAAAAAACAACACCTTCACAGTATGTGGAAGGTGTTTCTTTATTCCGTAGTATTACTATTTGAATAATCATCATACTCTGATATAGTTTTAAAGCGAGGTGAGATCAATGCCCGAAGACAAAACAGTGGCTCAAAACAGAAAAGCCCGCCATGAATATTTTATAGTTGAATCCTTCGAAACTGGCATTGTACTCTCTGGCACAGAAATAAAATCAGTCAGAGCAGGTCAAGTAAACATTAAAGATGGATTTGCGAGAGTGGAAAAAGGAGAGCTGTGGCTTTACAACGTCCATATATCACCGTACAAAATGGGTTCCTATTATAATAAAGACCCAATGAGAGTACGCAAACTTCTTGTTCACAGATCCGAAATAAGAAAATTAGTTTCGAAAACTCAGGAAAAAGGGCTCACTCTCATTCCGTTAAAGATTTACATAAAAGAGGGCAAATATGCCAAATGTGAGCTTGCCATAGCAAAAGGCAAGAAACTTTACGATAAACGCGACAGCGATGCAGAAAAAGATGCCGCACGCAGAATAGATAGAGCAATTCGCCAGGAAATACGCGGCGAAAGATAATTCAAGCAGTAGCACCTTGAACAACTAAATATGGGGACGACTGGTTTCGACAGCAGGATGGAGGGTCGGGAGGAGCGGGTCGAGGATGGAGAAACCTCGCTAATCCGGCTCCAAAAACATAATCGTCAATAACGATTACGCACTCGCTGCTTAATTAAGTAGCGCGCTCTCTACAGCTTCCGTCATCGGGCAGTAGAAGGGCGACACAAAGATGACTGGAATCTCACCAACGTTTTCTGGGTGAAATTCGAGACTCTAGGGAAAACTAGGCACTGTTTACCCTGTCTCTGGGGGATTCAGGACCGAAATTTAAAGTAGGGACTACACTCGTAGAGCCTCCTAGGCTGGCCCCTGTTGGACCGGAGTTCGAATCTCCGCGTCTCCACCAAATATTCAAAACAGACCTGATTATGTCAGGTCTGTTTTTTTATTTGATAAAATACTAAGTAATATATAAACATCTCCTTGCTTCGCTTAAAATAAAGCGTACATTTATGAGAACGAAGTCGTGATTAACTATGTAGTAAAAAGATATTATCCTTGTCTGTCGCAAAGATAACCTATACAATGAGTCTAGATAAATAATAATCTTTGTACCTTACAAATGCAGGTCTTATTTTGTATTTTTATAAGACTAGAAATTTCAGTAAAAGCAGCATAGGAATTGCATGTTTTTTTAGACATTAATAGTAAGGAGATGCGATTATGAAAAAAGTAATGCAGTCTTTAATATTAGCGTTAGTGTTGTCGTTTGTGCCTTCATTATTATTTGCAGCAAATTTCATTGAAATATATCGTGACGATGGAGTCACATGTTTTTTAGATATTTCGTCTATTCAAGATCAAGAAGCATACTATAAGGCATGGCAGAAAACGCAATATAATACTCGTGAAGAAAAGAAAAAAGCTGGAGAGCGTTTGGGATCAGATCAAGAAGTTGACTACGTATTAACGTTAAATTTATATGAGAAGAAAAATAAAAGAACAGCTACTCTTGCAGGATACTTTTACGGCAAAAATGGAAATATAATTCATTCCTACAACGTTGAAAAAAATCCCATATCTTGGGTTACCGTGGTACCAGGTTCCATTGGAGAAGTCGTAATAGATGCGGTTTATTATTTAGCTGGTAAATAAAAAATTGAATTTCACAAAATTGGAAAAAACAAGAGATAATGTTTTTTGCATAGTTTATAAGATAAAAAAATCTTTAAAAACAGGCCTGATTTAACAGGTCTGTTTTTTATTTCACAATAACTACCGGCATGCCTATTTTTATATGATTGTTTTTCAGTTCTACCAGCTCTTCATTGCGAAGTCTGATACACCCTTCCGTATCGTTCTTTCCGATAGAAGAAGGAGCATGAGTGCCGTGAATTCCGATACCCTTCCAGCCTGTTTTTAGCCTAATGAACCAGGGGCCGTAAGCTTTTTCTATCACGCCTTTCCCATCTCTAAAATCATGACTCCAATAATCAGATCTTTGTATCTGCTGTACCGTAAAATTGCCTTCAGGAGTTCTGTTGTCTCCGGCTCTCTGTTTTTGTCCTAAATTTCTCCCGACTGCAACGTTATAACTTTTTATAACCTTATCGTTATTATAAACATACAGTTTAAACTCATGCTTTACTACCTTTATCCACTTTCCATTAAATGTTTGTTCGGAAGCCTCTGCTTTAGAGCAGAGGAATTTCGAGAGTGTTGTAGTGAAACTGTTTAAAGAGAAATTGCCACATGCGCAAGCAAGTGAGAAGAGCGCAAAAAACAGTACAATAAAAGCGGAGGATAATACCTTCGCTTGTCTGTGTTCGTTCTTCTTTAAACTATTTTTTTTAATCTTGCTTCCTATCACAAACAGCTCTCCTTTAAATTAAACCGGCCAAAAGCTACACATTTCCCAGATAGACTCTTTCAAGGTTGCCCTTGGCGATTTCGCTCAATTTTTTTAATAATACTATATCGGTGGGCAGCCCGTCCGACATATTCCTATTTGGGAAAAATCTGGAAATATGCAGCGGTATGGAGCTGTCAATATTTGAAAGCCACTTAGAAAGTGACTTCATCTCATCTTCACTGTCGTTTAATCCCGGCACAATAAGACTTGTCACTTCAACATGTGCATTTTCTGCTGCTCGTGTTATAAAGTTTTGCACGGTCCTGAGATCTCCTCCAAGTTTTTTGTACTGCACATCAGAAAAACTTTTCAGATCTATATTAAATGCATCTATGTAAGGCAAGATTTCTTCAAGAATAGGCAAAAAAACATTTCCGTTTGTTACAACGACATTTTTCATGCCAAGCTTTTTCACTTCTGCAGCAGCATCTCTGACATACTCATAACCAACCATAGGCTCGATATAAGTAAATGCAACACCAATGTTATTTCTGTCTTTCATACTGGCCGCCAAATGTGCCAAGCCAAAAGGGGAGAGATATTTCGTGTTGACTTCGCTCTCGGCTACAGTAGAAATAGCGTAGTTCTGGCAGAACGGGCAAT
>JAAYFL010000063.1 GCA_012728235.1 Synergistaceae bacterium | reverse complement strand
GATGGTGGAATTTTGTCCCCTTTTTGCTTGTGATAGGACTTATAGGTGGATTACGTATGCACCCATTACTAGCGATGGCTCTTGTCATCGCTCTGCAGTTCGCTAGAGAAAAAGTGATCTCCATATGAATATACTCTTGGTCCTTTCTTCTGCGTTTGCACAGGTTGGCATAGGAGCATTCGGAGGCGGACTCTGTACTCTGCCACTTATAGAATACCAACTTGTTACAAAAACTGGCTGGTTGACAACGGAACAATTTGGTCAAGTACTAGCGCTGTCACAAGTCACACCTGGTCCAATCGCCATAAACGCAGCAACTTTCGTGGGGTTTCAACAGAGTGGGATTCTGGGTTCTTTGATAGCTACCATCTCTCTTATTGCCGCTCCAATTTGTTTATTATGCATTGTTCTGTTTCTACTGCAGAAAACAACGGCGGAGAAGAGCAAAAAATTCAAATTGCTTTTGCGTCCTGTTGTCTCAGGACTTTTATCTCTCTCTCTTATTGCACCCCTTACAGCAACAGTACATAATGGAACAATCGCAATGGCTCTTTTTGGAGTCGGATTGCTTTTAATTAGTTTTGTTAAGATTTTTAAAGAGAATCCGCCTCTTCTGCTTTTTTTGTTTGGAATATTTGGAATCTTCTTTCTGTAACAAAATATACTAGGAAATAATCCTTCTCTGCTCGCTTGATGTGCTTATACATTTTTAAACTTATTGTGTCATAATATTATTTTATAATTAGCTTTTATTATTTGCTTAAAAAGATATCGATTTAAATGATGTTAAATGGGGGATTTATTATGCTTTCTGAAAAAATGCTTGGACTTGGCAAAAAACGGTCCGCCATTCGCGAAATTTTTGAATACGGAAAGAAAAGAGCAGCAGAAATTGGAGCGGATAAAATCTTCGACTTTAGTATTGGCAATCCAAATGTCCCTGCACCTGAATATCTAAAAAGGGTTTTGATTGCTCTGCTAGAAAATTCTGATCCCGCAAGTCTTCACAGTTATACGTCAGCTCAGGGAGACGTCGGAGTCAGAAAAATTATCGCAAACAACATAAATGAAAGATTTGGCACCGAAGTTGCAGCAGACAATATATATATTACGTCCGGTGCTGCTGCTGCTTTGACAATTTCAATTAAGGCTATGACTGTTCCGGGCGATGAGTTTATCGTCTTTGCTCCCTATTTCCCTGAATATACTGTTTTCGTTGAAGCGGCTGGAGCAAAAGTTGTCATTATTCCTCCAGATACAGATGACTTTCAGATTGACCTTAAAAGTTTTGAAGCTTCTATTAACAAAAACACAAAGGGCGTAATAATAAATTCGCCAAATAATCCTTCCGGCGTTGTTTATTCAGTAGAAACAATAAGTTCTGTTTGTGGAATTCTTTCAAAAAAAGAGAAGGAGTTCGGCCATTCTATTTATCTTATTTCTGATGAGCCTTATCGTGAGCTTGTTTACGATGACATAGAAGTTCCATATCTAATGAATTACTATAATAATACTATCGTTTCGTACTCCTACAGCAAATCTCTTTCTATTCCGGGGGAGCGCAGTGGATATATTGCCGTTTCTCCGAAAATGGAAAACGCTGATGATATGTATGCCGCAATATGCGGGGCGGGACGTGCTTTGGGCTATGTTTGCGCACCAAGTATTTTTCAGCAAGCCATAGCAAAATGCATAGACCAAACTTCGGACATTTCTATTTATAAAAAGAACAGAGATATTCTTTATGAAGAGCTTACTAAGCTAGGCTATAAG
>JAAYFL010000062.1 GCA_012728235.1 Synergistaceae bacterium | reverse complement strand
TTAAACGCGATGATGGAATTAAGCTCTTACAACTGAAGTTACAGAGAATCAGCATTTGGTGAAAGCTGACACTTATGTCGTAAGATGCAGTCTCACTCCTGAGCGGAATCCCCGAAATCTTTAAATTAAGGGATTACGGCAGACACCGTTAACAGTATAACCAAGTGGTCGCAAATTGCGGCAAACAGGGTGGTACCGCGAATATTTTCGTCCCTGAGGCATAAAAATGTCTCAGGGACTTTTTTTACCCGATTACCCACTTATGAAAGGATGATGGATATGAAAAAAATCAGCTTAACAGATGTGACACTTAGAGAAAGTTCGAAGGGACAGGAAAACTCCCTAAGTTTTAAAGAAATAATAGAAACTGCGAAGATATTGGACAAGCTTGACGTCGACATCATAAATATAGCTCCTATTATCAATGAAAAAGTTGATACCTTGCTTGTTAGAACCATTACTTCTGCGGTTAAAAACAGTGTACTGTCAATACCTGTAGGAATAACAAAAGAGTCCGTTGATATAGCCTGGAAAGCAATTAACTCTGCTGTAAAGCCGAGGCTTTCTGTTGAACTCCCCGTATCAACTGTGCAAATGGAATTTAATTCCGGATTAAAAGCTACAAATGTTATAGATTTAATCGACTCGCTGGTTAGCAGAAGCAAAGAACTATGTAATGATGTCGATTTCTCAGCATTAGACGCCACTAGAAGCGAAAAGGACTTTCTTATAAACGCACTAACTACAGCTATAAATGCCGGAGCGACAACTGTAACAATTTGTGACACAGCAGGATTGCTGATGCCACATGAAATGGATGTTTTTATTAATTCATTATATGAAAGTATTCCATCTCTTAAAACAGTTACTCTCGCCGTACGCTGTTCGGACGAATTATCTATGGCAACAGCATGTGCCGCAACAGCGATACGAGCAGGAGCCACAGAGATAAATGTTGCTATTAATTCAGGAATTGCCCCTTCAATAAAAGAAATAGCACTCCTTATAAAAACAAGAGGTGACGACGGCGGTTATTATAGCAATATAAAAACAACAAATTTACATCGTTCTATAAACCAGATACATTGGCTAACTAAATCAAAAGGGGAAAAGAAATCTCCATTCCAAACAGGCATTAAAAACAATCAAGTCAAAGACGTGAAACTTGACGCCAATGACGACATGCCTACTTTAGAAAAATTTATCAAAAAACTAGGATATGAACTTTCGGCTGAAGACTTAGCGAAGGTTTATGAGACTTTTATAAGATTGGCAGAGAAAAAATCCGTCGGAACAAAGGAGTTAGAGGCAATTATTGCATCAACCGCGATGCAGGTTCCCCCTACATACAAGCTGGTAAGCTTTGTTATCAATAGTGGAAATACAATTAACGCAACAGCAAACATTCATTTCCAAAAAAACGGAGAAGATCTTTTGGGATTAGCAACAGGAGATGGCCCTATCGATGCCTCTTTCTTCGCAATAGAACATATAACGGGACAACATTACGAACTGGATGACTTCCAAATTCAAGCCGTTACCGAAGGGAGAGAGGCCATGGGTTCGGCTCTTGTAAAATTGCGTTACAATGGCAAGTTATATTCGGGCAACGGAATTTCCACGGATATAATCGGTTCTAGCATTTTGGCCTATTTAAATGCTCTTAATAAAATTGTCTTTGAGGAGAGTCACAAATCATGAAGCTATCACTCTCAACTTACGGATGGAGCAAATATACTTGGGATACTATATGCCGCATAGCTAAAAATAGTGGGTTTTCCGGCATTGAGATTCATTCTGGACATGAGCCAAAGTTAAAGGGAGGTATTTTTAATCCCAATTCGGCCAATGCCACTTACAGAGACCTTCTTGAAAAAGGCCTTGAAGTGCCCTGTATAGATGCAACTTCCAATATAACCGCTCCAAATAAAATCCAAGAAACCTGCACAGAAATTGAAGTTTGTATCAAGAATGCATACAATCTAAGAGTGCCATATGTACGTATCGGGGCGAAAGAGTCAGCGTGGCCTGAGGAAGAACAGAAAACAACGTCCATAAAATGTCTTGAAAAACTTATCCCAATAGCAGAAAAACATGGAATTGTTCTTCTTATAGAAACTATTGCACTCTTTTCTGATACAAAAAAACTGTGCAATATACTTGATTATTTTGCGTGTGATAATTTAGCGGCTCTGTGGGATATGCACCATACCGTAACTAAAGGCGGAGAAACTGCAGCCGAGACGATAAAAACTCTTGGTGCTTACGTAAAACATGTCCATCTAAAAGATTACGAAATAGTCAATGATAAGCTAGAATACCGTCTTATAGGCGAAGGCTCCCTTCCTATGAAGGAATTGATGCTTGCTCTCTATTCCATAAACTATGATGGTTTCATCTCTATGGAATGGGAACCTGAGTGGATGAAGGAAATGACAGACATAGAGTTAATCTCCCTTCATTTTGTCAATTATATGAATCGTTTTGACAACCCGGCCCGTCAATCAAAATCAAAAAGGCTATACGACAACAGATCTAGAACCGGAAAATTTATATGGCAAAAAGATACCTTGATTGATTATACTTTTTCACAAGTACTTGACAGAGTGGTCGATGAGTTTCCGGACCAATATGCCTTTAAATTCACAACTTTGGACTATACAAGAACCTATTCTGAATTCCGTGATGATGTGGATAAATTTGCAAAAACCTTGATATCTCTAGGGGTAAAGGCACAAAGTCACGTTGCTGTATGGTGCACTAACCTCCCTCAGTGGTATATAGCGTTTTGGGCAACGACAAAAATAGGTGCCGTTCTCGTAACGGTGAATACTGCATATAAAATACACGACGCCGAATATTTGTTGCGCCAGTCCGATACTCATACTTTGATAATGATTGATGGTTATCGTGATTCAAATTATAAGGCAACAATTAACGAACTCTGCCCTGAGCTCAAAAATGCGACTCCCGGGATTCCCCTATCATGTGCAAGGCTTCCCTTTTTGCGCAATGTAATAACAATAGGCTTCCGCATGAACGGAGCTCTAACTTGGGAAGAAGCTGTAGAAAGAGCAGACACGGTTCCAAATGACAAACTATATCGCATGGCAGCCAATGTTAATGTACATGATGTATGTAATATGCAATACACATCAGGGACCACGGGCTTCCCAAAGGGAGTTATGCTTACCCATTATAATGTCGTAAATAACGGCAAGTGTATAGGCGACAGAATGGACTTATCTACTGCTGATCGCATGATGATACATGTCCCTATGTTCCACTGTTTTGGAATGGTTTTGGCTATGACTGCAGCCATGACACATGGAACGTCACAAATGCCACTTCCATATTTTTCTACAAAATCTTCTCTTGCTTGTATAAATCAAGAGCGTATAACGTGTTTTCATGGAGTTCC
>JAAYFL010000061.1 GCA_012728235.1 Synergistaceae bacterium | reverse complement strand
TGAAGTTTGGGTGGCTTTGACCCAAACTTGGTGTTATAACGGAAATTTCAATAGATACAGGAATTTCTCCTTCGTAATATTTGATAAAATCGGCGAAAGTGCGAGATTCCAAATATCTAGTGAAAGCAGCTGTGAGTTCATCGAGCATATCTCCGATGAAACAGTTTCTCCCCTTACAGCCGTCAAGACCACAACCTCTTGACTCGAAAGGTTTGCCCAAAAGTTCAAAAAGAGCGCGCAGTGGAGTTTCTTCCGGGTTGCAGTCCAATTTATATCCGCCGCCGGGCCCTCTGTGCGATTTAATGATTTTACCTTTGTTTATCCGCTGCAATACTTTTGAAAGATGTGGTTCTGGAGTTCTCAGCCCGGTTGCTATCTGCTGTGTGGTAAAACAGCTATCGGGAGATTTCGCCAAAAAACCAAGAGCGTGAAGACCTAGGATTAAAGGCTCCGGTAAGCCTACAATGGGATTCACTATAAACTTCACCTACTTCAAAATATTATAATCGGAATAGTGGATATATTATTCCACTTATAACATAATGTCAACTTGCTTTTTGTAACAAAAAATATATTTTAGTCGCAAAAAAAATGCTATCCGCCTTCTTTAAGGGCGCTTTCTGAATAAAATCTTCGTACATCACATAATCTTCAGAATTTTTCAGAATTTAAAAATAAACTTAATAATAATAAAGAAACGTTCTTAATATTGCCTCTCGTCTATTGCAAGTTGTTTTTTAATAAACTAGAATGAACTACTATATAACTAATTGTTAATAAAAGGAGTTTTTATTGTGTCTGATAAGACAATGAACAGCATTTCATTATTTTTAAAACGAAAAAACATTGAGCTCTCTTTTAAACGCTACTTCGTTGATGCCTTGGGTGCTATGGGTGTCGGTCTTTTTTCATCCTTAATAACAGGGCTTATTTTAAAAACTATTGGCTCAAAAGCTAATATCCCAATACTGATGGAATTTGGAGCATTTGCAGGCTCTATGGTCGGACCTGCAATCGCAGTTGCCATAGCGCAGGCTCTACAGGCTCCGCCCATTGTTCTCTTTTCTTGTGCCGCTGTAGGTTTTGCCGGCAACCTCTGGGGAGGGCCGGTGGGCGCTTTTCTGAGCGCCATTGTTGCGGCTGAATTGGGAAAAATTGTTTCAAAAGAGACGAAGATAGACATAATTGTCACTCCGGCTACGACTATTATCGGCGGAATGGGTGTGGCGAAGCTCGCCGGACCTTCTGTCAGCGCCATGATGAATGGGCTTGGCCTGCTTATCATGAATGCAACAGAGCTACAACCAGGCCCAATGGGTGCAATTATTTCGACAATCATGGGGATGATACTTACCCTTCCGATCTCAAGCGCCGCTATAGCTGTTGCGTTAAATTTATCGGGATTGGCTGCCGGAGCAGCAACAGTCGGCTGTTCAACTCAAATGGTGGGTTTTGCCGTTATGAGCTACAGGGAAAATGGAGTTGCAGGGCTTCTCTCACAGGGATTGGGGACCTCTATGCTGCAGATGCCAAACATCGTTAGACGTCCCCTGATATGGGTTCCCCCTACACTGGCAAGCTTTATTCTAGGGCCTATTTCAACTCTGGTTTTTAAAATGACAAATATTCCATCAGGTGCCGGCATGGGAACAAGCGGGCTTGTTGGACAGTTTGGAACAATTGATGCAATGGGAAGCAGTCCTCAGATTCTTTTCCAAATAGGACTGATGCATTTTTTCCTGCCTGCAGTGACCACAGTGCTTATTGCGGAAGCCATGAGAAAAATGGGATTGATTAAAGAGGGAGACATGAAGCTGGATTTTAAATAAAACGTCTATGACAGCAATTCATTTACAATATCTAATAAATCTAAAAATATTTTTTTGACAGTTCTTTGCCAAACTCTTTGAATTATGCAAATTACACAAGTTGTTTTCACAATAATACTGTATAATTACATTGAATCCCTTATATAAAGGAGGGGGCTTATGTTTAAAAATACAAAACAAGCTGCATATACTTTGGTAGAAATGCTCACTGCACTTATTGTAGTGGCCATTCTAGTTGCCATTCTTTCATTCGGATATAAAAGAATGATAGACAGATCAGAGATGCTGTCCTGCTTGGCAAACAGAGAATCAATTCTGACAGCCTACAGTTTCTATAAGGCGGGAGTGTCAAATCCCATGTCTCTCGCACTATTTTTACAAAATAAAGATGGGGTCGCCAGTACTTGGCTCGACAAACCTCTAAAATGTCCATCAAATGGGATATACACTGAGGTTGACAATAAAGTCTTCTGCTCGGTACACAGTGAAGAGGATAATCCGGATCCGCCTGGAGGCAATATCGTCCCTGGCACGGACCAACATCCGGGTACAGACCCTGTCGTAGTTGATGGAGATTGGGATGCATCAGTAGCTCCCATGCCTGGCGGAGGCCCGAATCAGTACCATCTCAACGCTCCTAAGGGCACAATCTTCTATAATGAAGATACCGGACTTTACTACGTGGCAGTTGTAGATCTAGAGGACGTATATTTGACTTCGCCAAACTTGATTCCTTCGGAAATGCCGAGTTGGCTCATAAATTCCGCAAGCACGGGAATTGTTGAAATAAACCCGAGCAGGAACACTGACCTCGATGATTTAGACACTACAACTCATATATTCCAAAGAGGCGACGTGACTTATAAGGACGGAGCATATTATGTCTGTATGATTGGAGCCGGAGCCGGAAGAACGCTTCACTGGGAGTTGCCACCCGGAGGAACTTCCGCCTGGCTAAAACTGGGAAATTAAAAACCACTTAGTTTTTAAAACACTTAATTACTCTGACGGCCTCATTTGGGGCCGTCTTTAAAATATTTATAGAAAAATTGTGCATACAACATTGTCATTGCAGGTCAGTGGCTTAAAATTTCTCTTAACAATTCGCTGAGAACCAAATGAAGGGAGTTTTTAATAAATGAATTTTATGGTTTACAAGTTAGTTGGCAGTCTAATAGTGCCGCCCGGCTTGTTTTCTATCGTACTTATTTTAATTGCCATATCTGTTTTCAAAAATAAACGCGATTATAATTCGTGTGGAATTCTGCTGCTTTTCTCTTTAGTACTATACCTTTGCAGCACGCCCCTTGGGGCAGAGAAAATAACAGGTTTTCTTGAAAGCAGAAATCTTTCACGTATTTCTTTTGATGAAGATGCAGCTGCCATTATCGTACTTTCCGGCGGTTCAACTTATGACAATAACGGAGATGCTGTACAACCTGGATCTTTGACACTGGAACGAGTATTTGCCGCAGTTAAATTAGCAAAAGAAAAGAACCTTCCCATAATTTTTTCCGGAGGGAAAGTTTACGGCACGGAAAAACAATCGGAAGCAAGCGGCATGGCAAAAGCCGCAAGAGATATGGGGTATAAAGGAAAGCTTATTTTGGAAGAAAAATCCCGCACAACAGCAGAAAATTTCTCCTATCTAGCTGAACTCGTAAATTCGGCAGAAATTCAAATAGTTCCTGCAGAAAAAGCTGAGGACAATAAAAAACTTTCTTTTATTCTTGTGACGAGTGCTTTTCATATGCCCAGATCGCTTTTAGCCGCGGAAAAATATTTTCCTGAAGCGAAGATGCACCCATATGTTTTAAGCAGATATACAAATCCTAAATTCACCGGCTTCCAACAGCTGCTCCCAGACGGATACTCTCTTATGCTGTCCTGTTACGGAATTAAGGAGTATCTAGGAATTATTCTTTATAAAGTGTTTTAAGAAAAAGCAGCAGTAAAAATATAATGAATTGCCATAATTTCACATCATAAAAAATGAAAGGATGTTCTCAGATGAATAAGTTTTACAGAATTTTTGCGGCAACTTTTATACTCTCGATTATTATGACTGGTACGCTTTTCGCCGCACCAGCAACCGACACAAAAAGCATATCTGCCGTTGGAGTGGCAGGCAAAGAAGTTATGCCAGACACTGCCTTTATTAATATGGCTGTTGAAACAAAAGCCGCCAATGCAAATGCTGCTAAAGCAGAAAACAGCAAAGTAATGGATAAACTTATGAAAGACCTTAAAAAAAGCGGAATTGATCAAAAAGATATAAAAACCACGGGTTACAGTTTGAGTCAGGATTACAAACAGAATGAGAAAAACAAAAGAGTCCCGTCCGGATATGTCCTGGTTCACAGCCTCAACGTCAAGGTTAAAGACATAGACAAGGCAGGGGCTGTTATAGATACAATGCAGAGTGCCGGAGCCAATAAGTTTTATGGAGTTGATTTCACTGTAAGCGATCAGGAAAAAATAGAAAGAGAATTGCTTGCAAAAGCCACGAAAAATGGCAAAGAAAAGGCTGAAATAGTGGCAAAAGCCGCAGGAAGCAATGTAGGGTCTCTTATTAGCGCAAGAGTGGGCTCAGTAGGTGCAGCGATGGAAAGCGGAGCCGGGAATAGAAATATGATGAGAACATTTGCAACTGCAGATTTCGTACCGGAAACTCAAATTACCGCAGGAACAATAACAATCAACGTCTCTGTGGACGTTGCTTTTGAACTAAAATAAACATTAACGAATAACATTTTTTAAATTTGTGAACATTATCATAAAACAGGGAGTCACGCAAAACTGTGAGACTCCCTGTTTTATTTGGTTTAAATTTATACTTACAAACTGTCCTTTATAACAGGCTTTAGTTTATCTCTTATTACTCTAAGTCGGGCACTTACCGCTTGTTGCGTTATATTCAAAAATGAGGCTAACTCTTTTTGTGTAAAGCCTTCCAACAGCGCTTGAGTTAAGTCTAGTTCAGCTTTAGTGAGAGTTCTTTCCAACAAATCGTGCAGTTCACTTTCACTGCGTGTCCTTGAACTTTTACTGTCTGACAGAACTCCTTCTACATCCTCAAGTCCAACTTCGGGAGTTCTCTTCCTCCCCCTCAGCCTTTCTGCCGCCGTTCGAACATACCCCGGCAGACGACTTTTGAGAAAGTAAGGCAACCATTTTAAATCTTTGCATTGTGGGATGAGAAGCAAGAGAGCTAAATAACCCTCTTGCATGAGATCCTCATACTCCGCACCTCTTCCTTGATAGCGGTATGCCGTAACTTTGACGAGAGGAGTATAGTTTATAACAAGACCCTCTAAAGTAACCACGTTGCAATCGGGAATTGTTCTATTATTCAATTTTTATACTTATGCTCCTATTTCTAGGTGTACGAAGCCACGTTCTCTGTAAGCTATTGCTTTTGTAAATCCAGTTTCTAATGCTGTCTCGCAAAACTCTGACTGTTCGGATTCAATTACCCGTACATCAGCTGCTTGACCTATTTTATGCTTACTATTTGTAACTCCTCCGACTTTTTCATTGTGTTTTTGGCATCTAAAACCACTGTTTATTATAATAGGTTTTGAAATTTTTTGTCTTAATATTTCAAGCCTGCTGACCAGTAGTGGGTTCAATAAAACTCTGTGACAGCAAGGGCATTGAAATTCAATTAAATTAAAATGTTCTGCAATTTGAAAATCATTAATTCTTTTTGTCACGCTCTTTCACCTCATACAGGCCTATGTGCAAAAGAATAATTTCCAACAACCTCTTTATTTTCTGCAACACCGATTTTTCCATCGCTAACCTCCTTTGCTTCTAAAACGACTCCAAGATGAATCACTGCGCGGGTCAGCTCTTCCATTCGTCTATCCATTCTTACAAGCAGGTAGGATGCTACTGCGATGGAGAAACCAGTCTGCACGATACTGCTCATTAATTCCTCCATTCTTTTATCCTCCTTTGTAAAGTGATGCCTTTGCAAAAGATGGGCAAGGATGCTTCCTTCTGCAAAAGCATCATGTTATGTAATATATTTATAATTCTAAATTTTAATTTTTATGCTTGAAGAGAGTTATATATGGCTGTAAATTTTGGGCGGCTAAAGAGTAGTTTAATAACTTATATTAAAATCTCTGTTACAACACGATCGATTAGTTCTGCGCCATAAGCTGATTCAAGAGTTACACCGAATGGCTGCTGTGCCAAAATAGCATCCATTGCTTCTTGGACTCGGATCTCTTCTCCCTCTTCTGAAAGAGTGGGGTCTGCATAGTTCATGCTAAATGCAAAGTCTTTGCC
>JAAYFL010000060.1 GCA_012728235.1 Synergistaceae bacterium | reverse complement strand
ATATTTCCGGTGTTTCATACATGGGTTTTGCTGACATAAAAGGGAATTCTTACTTGCATGATGGCCGGCATGCAAAAATAAACGATAGAGAATATTTTAAAAAGTCAATAAAAGGCGAACGTGCGATTGAAGAGATTCAAAACAACAAACATTCAGGAATACCAGTTATCTTAATTTCAGTACCCATTAAATCAGAAAGGGAAGTTAAAGGCATTCTCTTTGGCATCTACGCGGAAGGACACTTCCAATCGCTGCTTAGGCCCAATTACTTTAATAAGGAAGGATACTCATTTATTTGCAATGATGTCGGAGATATTATAATAACGAGTAAAGGTCTTTCTTTTCTGACACACGAGAGAAGAAATATAAGCTATTTACTAAAAAGCGAAAGATTAGACAAAAAGTTAGACGCAGAGCAAATCCTTCTCAATATAAAGAGCTCGGCTCCCGGAGTTTTTTCCTACAATATAGGTGGACGGCACAGATATACTGCATATCATCCTCTCGGAATAAATAACTGGGTTCTTTTTAGCGCTGTCCCAACAGACTCTATTTATGAAGAGTTCTCCGTTATCTCACAGAGTGGGCAAATATCGATGTTAATTGTACTTTTAAGCGCAATAGTTATTTTCCTATTTATTATTGTAATGGATTATAGGGAGAGAAAGGCCCTTGAGGCAGAAAAAGAATTGCTGCGTATAAGTGAAGAAGAGTATCGCATATTCGTGGAACAGAGCGAAAAGCTTCTTTACCGCTACGATATAAAAACAAAGACAATACATAGCCACCCTGCTATGGCTGAGGTTCTTGGCGTACCTATGGTTTTTAAATACGATTCGGAAAGCGTTGCTAAATCCGGTATTATACTAAAAGAAAGCTTAGAAGAACATGCGAGATTTTATGAAGCAATGTCAAATGGTGAGCCGACAGGGAGCACAGTTCTTAATATAAGAAAAACATCAGGAGAGAATGCTTGGTACCGCGGTGTTTTTACAATGATTTACAACGATGACGGCTCTCCAAAACATGCAATAATATCGATGGAAGACGTCACGGCTCAAAGAGAAAAGGAGCTTGCATATGAGCTGTGGCGTAAAAAAATTAAATCAGACGGCTTAACAAAAAATGTCATTTATTATGACTGCAACTTGACGAAAGATGTTTGCGAAAGAAAAGAAGGAAGCCTTGGTTTCGGAGTTATAGACGATATCGGGAGCGCTTTTACAGACGTAATCGAATATGCTACGAAAAATATTGTTTATGAAAATGATAGCGATGATTTCAAAGATTTTTTCCAAAAAGATCGGCTCCTCGCTCAATACTACAGAGGGGTTTCAGAGGAAAGTTTTGAGTGTCGCGTAAAATCACAAGATAAAGATTTTAGATGGATTAAAGGTAAAGCGGAGCTTGCAAAAGATGCCTTTTCAACTGATATAAGGGCGTTTCTCACATTTAAGGATATAGATGAAAAAAAACGCAACAAACTTGAACTTGAGGCTCAAGCAAAAAACGATCCCTTGACGGGAGTACTGAACAGAGTTGAATTTGTTCGTCAAATGGAAAGTTTAATACAAATTAATGCAAGCAACTTACATGCTACACATGCTTTGATAATGATAGACATTGATGATTTTAAACAGATAAATGATTTGTATGGACATGACAGTGGAGACAAGCTGCTAGTAGAGATGGTTTTAAATTTGAGAAAACTGATGAGAAAGGGAGACCTGCTTGGTCGCATAGGAGGAGATGAGTTTATTATCTTCTTGGAAAATATTACCAGTGAAGAAGTTGTCCGGAAAAGAGCGGAGCTTATCTGTCAGATGATATACAGACAACTTACGGGAAAAAGTATAGTTTCGGGAAGTTTGGGAATAGCAATGTATCCAAGGGATGGAACAACGTTCAGCGAATTGTATAAAAAATCTGACATTGCCCTTTATAAGGCGAAGAGAGAGTGCTCAGGAAGCTATCTGTTATATGACAGCTCTATGGAACAAGAGGCGAACGCAAATAATACATCCCACGTCGTCAAAAAATTGCCGGCAAGTATTAAAAAAGATGAAAGTAAAATAAATGAACTTGTTCGCATTAGCGACGAATTGCTAAATGGCGCAGTTGAGGAGGCTCCCTCTTCGGCATCCCTGGATATAGAAGAAGGTTCCGATGCTTATATTGAGTATGATTTAAAAGCTGGAACCTATTTTCGCTCTGCCGATTTTGAAAAGTATGAGATGAGTACTCTTACAAACGAAGAGTTTTTTGATCTTTTTACAAAAATTCCGGGAATCCATCCGGAAGATGAGCCAAAATTTCGTGTCTTTTATGGAAGAGACATAAAAACATCACAGACGCACAACGAGGAGACTCTTCGTATTAGGAAAAAAGACGGGAAATATGTTCTCTCACGCATTATATCAACTCGCCTATTTGATGCGGACAATAAAATACAGAAGCAGAAAGTGTCAATAAAAGAGATAAAAGAATAATAATTATCTATAAATAACGTGAGATGGAAGAGCAATTTACATTCTTCCATCTCGCCTTGTTTATTTCCATATTTTCAAAAGCATTCTTTGTTTTCTTAGCAGTTATTCTTCCTTATAAACATAACTGCTGTCTCTGCCAGATTTCTTCGCCTCATAGAGAGCGAAATCCGCTTTTTTATAAATCTCTTCAAAGCTGCTGCCATCCTTTGGATAGAGTGCTATGCCAACGCTTGCTGACGAAAAAAGGTCATCAGTAATTTTTTTTCTAAATCTTGATATGATGGCATCTGCACGCTTTATTGCCACGTCAACAGATGGTATATTTTTTAAACAGAGCATAAATTCGTCTCCGCCTAGACGGCATATCAAGTCATCTTCTCGCTGTAGAGATCTTAAATCACCGGCCATTTCGATTAGGAGGCTATCCCCCAGAGGATGTCCCATAGTATCGTTCACCTGCTTAAAGCAATCGATATCAACTATAAGAAAGGCGTGTTTTTTATCGGGATAAAGCTCAAGTAAGCTGTTGACTTGTGCTATAAAGTTTCTTCTGTTTAAAAGCCCGGTTAAATCATCTTTGCTGGCATAATTTTCAGCTTGCAGAAAAGCAGTTTTTTCCTTGTCGATATTATAAAAAAAGATATATAGCATAATGTCCTTGGTATAGGGTTCCTCAATTAAGTAAATTATTGCAACAACCCATAGGGGATGTTCATCGATTAACATGCGAAACTCCAACTTTTCCGCAGTTTTTTTGTTTGAAAAAGCTTTAATTAGGCGCTCTCTGTTAACGTAGCTTAAATATCTCGCTCTGTCTTCTTCCGCCACGAAATAATTGACGAAATAATTTGTTGCCTTGTCAAAATCATCAAAGATGCTTTTGTCCGGGAAATTACATTCGCTGCCTTCACTCAAGCAGGTAATCATCATGTTTTTCGTAAGATTGTATTGGAGATGCAGTATGCTATTTTGCATAAAACTTTCAATGATATTTTGCCAGTAACTATGCGCTACTTTCATTTCATATAAATCAGACACGTCTTCCGATGTTCCTATAGCTTTATAGGGGTTCCCTTCGTCGTCAAATAAATTCTTGTATTTAATCTTTAAATAGCGATAATTTTGCCGATTGGGGGATTGAACTTTTAAAATCTTCTCTAGTTCTTTTTCTCCCTCGTGCAGCTTTTCATACATATCAAGGTATTCTTCTACGCTCTCCTGGTGAACATAGCCATTGTCTACTAAACTTTCAGGGACATTTTTTATGACAGATTCTAACCCATGAAAGTCTTTGCTGCTTTTATTCTGTATTATTCTTTTTTTTGCGATGTCATACTCCCATAATATAAGATCGCCGCTATCTATAGCGATGTTCATCCGTTCATTGAGATAAGTCAGATTTTTATTTTCTTTTTTAAGCAGAGAATGTTTTTCTTTGAGCTGTTTATGTCTATTT
>JAAYFL010000059.1 GCA_012728235.1 Synergistaceae bacterium | reverse complement strand
TTGGAGAGCACTCGGTAGTTTATAATAAGCCAGCAATTGCAATTCCTTTTAAAACTATGCAAGTTGATACTACAATTACTAAAGCTGATACTTTAAGTATTGATAGTATTTCAGCTACTGTGCCGTACTCTGCTTCTTTGTCTCCTGCAATTAGGATTTCTTTTCCGGTTGACTCTTTTGCCAAAGGAGAGAGATCATCTTTCGATATATTTCGTCCATTCCAGCTGATGGCTCCGTTTTTATTGACTATTATAGTTATAGCCTTTTCCATGCTTTTTGACTCGCCTTTACCTGTAGGTAGGTCAACATCAATTTTGCCATGGAGAAATGATGCGGTCAGCACGAAAAATATAATGAGCATAAAGAGCACATCAATAAGTGGAGTTATGTCTACGTCTGCACTTCTTCTCTTATTTCTTCTCATCGTTAAGGTTGTTCCCCGAAAAGTGAGCACGAACCAAAAAATCAGCGGCTCTGTTAAAAGTTTCTTCTTGGTTGTCAATACGAGAGGACAGCACTCCATGTGCGAATATGGTCGGAATTGCAACGGTTAAACCGGCAATTGTCGTAAAGAGTGCTTTCCAAATGCCTCCGGTTACAATGGCCGCATTTACTTGATCTTCCATATGAAGAGATTGGAACATTTCAGACATGCCCAGTACTGTTCCGAGCAACCCTAAGAGAGGCGCGAGTTTACCTACTAACTCCAAAATATACAGATGTTTTTCCCATCTAAATACTTCTCTTCTCACGAGCTGTTCCAAAAGCAGTTTCATATCTTCACGATCGACACCCCAGTGTGCATATGCGTCAAAGAAAATTCTGTGCAGAGAGCTTTTAGAGGAGCGAACAATTTTTCCAGCTTTTTCTACATTTTTTGTGGCAACTGCTTCCCCAAAAGCAAGCTCAAGAGCTTCAGCATCGGTGTTAGCTCTATGAAAAAACCAGCATCTTTCAATAAGCACTGCGACTGCTATTACAGAAAGAGCTGCAATAAACCACATTAAAATTCCACCAGCTCTCATAAATTCAAGCATCAAAAGTCCCCCTTGTAATATTTCTCCATTATATTTTTATGATATAAATATTATTTTTTCCCATACAATAAAAGCAGAAGAAAGAAAATTGATCCTAGACAAGAAGTAAGCACACCTACGGGCACTTCTGTCGGAGCCCAAAATGTCCTTGAAGCTGTGTCGCAGAGAACTAAAAAGGTTCCGCCAAAAATGGCAGAAGCAATTGTAAGTCTTCTGTGATCCGTCCCTACAAGTTTTCTGCATATATGCGGCACCATTAATCCCACAAAGCCGATCGGGCCACAAATCGAAACAGCCACACCTACGACCAAAGAAACGACAACAAAAAGAAGTCTTTTTAGAGAGTTAACAGAAACCCCTCGACTAGCTGCTATGTCTTCTCCACAAACGAAAAGATTTAGCTCGGGTGCTCTTATATAAGCAATCAAAAATATCCCTATAAGTGCCGGAAACATGAGGTATAGATCGGAGTATCCTACGGCCTGCAGTCCTCCCATGGACCATCTCATCATTCTAAAAGAATCTACGAACCCACTTCCAAACTGCATTATCATGTTTATACTTGCAAACAAAAAACTCATGGCTATACCTGCAAGAAGGAGAGTGGCTTCGGACATGCCCCCGCGTCTTATATTGCCAGCTATATATATCGCGGAAGTAGCGATAAGAGCCCCTATAAAGGCAAAGAGCGAGAGTCCGGGGATTACATTAAAAACTGAAAAAGCAAACCCCATTCTGATGTATAAAACGGCTCCACAGGCGGCTCCTGTCGAGACCCCCAACATGTCTGGTGAGGCTAACGAATTTCTGAATAGGGCCTGAAATATCATTCCGCTTATTGCGAGAGTGGAACCCACAGCCCACCCGAGCAATACCCGTGGAACTCGAAGATCCCAGAGGATATTGTATAGACCGCTGTCCTTTCCCGCCCTAGTCAGTACGGAAACAGGCACCATCTGCGCTCCAACAAATGGAGATAAAAGGATAACTATAATGAAGGAAAGTATTAAAAGTGGGAATGTGAACCGTCTCAAAATATCATCCCCTTAGGAGCCACGTATGGAAACTTCTGCTTCTCTGTGGTGAAGCTTTGGAAAGTGGTATCAAAGATAGATTCAAGCACTCCATTTGAAAGAAGTGCGTTGCTGTCGCCCTTCCATCTAAGCTTTCCAAGCTTAATAGCTAAGATTTCGTCCGCTCCGTGGAGAGCAAGATTTATATCATGAGTAACCAATAAAATCGTCATTTTTTCTTCCTTATTTATCTGCTTTATTAACTCCAACGTTTCAACCTGATGTTTATAATCCAAGAAGCTCGTTGGCTCATCTAAAAACAATATTTCGGTCCCTTGGGCAAGTGCGGCAGCAATAAGTGCTTTTTGCCTCTCTCCGCCGCTGAGAGTGTTTAACTCTCTGTCTGCTATGTGTTGTACAGAAGCAACTGAGAGTGCCCTATCAACTATTTCAACGTCTTCCTTCGTCTCGTTGCCCAGCGATCTCTGCCAAGGGTAGCGTGACATCTTCGCAAACTCTCTCACTGTGAATGACAGAAAACTCGGTTCAGACTGGTGCACCCAAGAAATTTTTCGAGCTATTTCTTTCGCTTTCATAAGAGATACTAGACGCCCATCTAATGAAATGTCTCCTGAAAAATCTCTGTAGAGACGCCCCATACATTTGAGAAGTGAGCTCTTACCTGCTCCGTTAGGGCCAATAATTGCAAGAAATTTGCCCTTTTCAAGTAAAAAAGAGACGTCTTTTAATATCTCTGCTCCCTCAAGCGATAGGGAAAGATTTTTGACTTCTATGTACGGAGTCGTAATCACCAGTTTATCTCCGGGTGCAGAGCACGAGCAAATCCTATGAGAGCTTGTCCCACTCTTGGTCCAGGCCTCAGATATATCGAGCCGTTTAAAATATGAACATGATTATCTCTTACAGCTTTAACTTGAACTCCGTTCAGCCACTGCTGTTTAAGAAGATCATTTGTCATTCCAGCAAAGCCTTTGGTCAGAGAGTGTCCGGAGTCTATATCTCCTATTAACTCTATTATTACATCGGGGTTTATCATCATTAATCCCTCCTGAGATATTTGAGGGTAGGTTATTTTCTGCTTTTTCAAAGCGTTAACCCCACCGCCTTTTTTAATCATATCGTTATAAAAACTTGCGTTTCCTGCAGCAAAAAAAATGTTTATTTTATCGCCGGTAAACTCTCGAGATATACAGAGGAGTATTTTTGGGCGAGGAGAATTTTTTACTTTTTCACTCACATATTCAATGTCCTTTTCTATACTTGTGACAAGCTCTTTAGCTCTTTTTTCTGAATCGGTGGCTTTTCCCAAGGTCATTATTGAATCACAAACTTCTTCTATTGTTTCCTGACGAAGAGTAACGAAAGGTATTTTTAATTTTTCCAACTGGGGTATGAACTGTGCATGTAAATCTTGAATGACGATTAAATCAGCTTTCTTTGAAATAAAATATTCGTAGTTCATAGAAGCAAACCCGCCGACTTTCGGTTTCTTTTGTGCTTCAGGCGGATAGTCACAAAATGTTGTATTTGCTATTAAGTTTTTTTCTTGTCCTAAAGCATAGAGAATTTCAGTACCGGCAGGAGTTAGTGAGATTATACGCTTGGGAGCCGCTTCTGCAGGCACTATGAAGAACGTAAATATAAGGATAAATAAAATGTATAAACAGTTTTTCAAAATTTTCAAAGAGACAGCTCCAAACTAAGTAAAATATAAAAAAAATAAGAGAGAGCCAGACAGCCCTCCCTAGAATTTAAGAGGATGATCAACGCCCGCGCATTACATCCGCATTTTCTTCAGGTCACCTGACTTCCCAAATGGGTTACAGTGGCGGGGCCGCTTCGGATTTGCACCGGATTCCCCTTCAGAAAAGCAATATTTTTATTAAATTATTTTGTAACAAGGCTATTCTATCATAAACAAATTTTTACAAAAGCTCTTCTTCAAATTTCTTAAATCCTTCAAGAGCCATTTTCGGTGTTAGGCTGCTCATGCAGGGCAAGGGACATTTATAATTCCAACAACCCACATCGGGGCAGGTGCAAAGCACTTCACGGAACCATGGCATTGTGAAACCTATTTTTTTACTCGGTGTACAAC
>JAAYFL010000058.1 GCA_012728235.1 Synergistaceae bacterium | reverse complement strand
GGAAAGCGTTTCCCAACATAGCAGCTAAGTCTAATCCCATTACAGTTATGACGGATCCTGAAGACGGCTTCATTAAATATCTATTAAGTAATCTTTTCTCTGGCAATCCGTAAGAACGGGATACTGTCATATATTCTTTACCTGAATTTTCAACCAAAGCATTTCGCATCAAACGCGCATTTTGAAACATCCCCCCTAAGGACAATGCAAAAGCAGGCAGCAATATATGTAAAAATGCATCCCAGGCTGTTGCAAATCGTCCTGCTAATAAGGAATCTATAAAAAACAACCCCGTCACACGATTTGGGGCAGCCACTCCAGGACTCAGGCGTCCTAAAACAGGAATAACTTGCCAAAAGTGACCAAAAAGGAGTAATAAAAGTATACTTACAACAAATGCAGGCATAGCAATTCCTGCATAGGACAAAAATCTAACCAATCCATCAATAACACCATCTCTATGTTTTGCTGCTCTTTTACCTAAGAAGATGGCTCCAAGGGTCATAAATAAGCCGGCAAAGAGCATTAACTCAATTGTAGCGGGGAGAAATTGTTTAACATCCAGGCTCACAGATCTGCGTGTTATTATTGAAGTACCTAAATCGCCTCTAAATACATCGCGTAACCAATAAACATACTGTACAGGTAAGGGCCTATCCACATATAGTTCTCTATTCAAGGCATCAACAGCTTCTTGTGTAGCTCTCGGCCCCAGAGCCAGCCTTCCTGGGTCTCCGGGAATAACACGAGACAATATAAATATTAATATAGAGACGCCTAGAATAACTAAGAGGCTTTGCAGTATCCTTTTCCCGATATATCGACCCATCGCATATGTCCTTTCATGTGAACTAACTATTTCCTGCATTATTGAAAATATTTCAATAATGCAGGATTTGGCAAACAAGCTATCTTTCTTTAATTACACTGTCAATCGGTACATGATCAATATCAAAGCCGAAATATCTCGGTGTTAACAAAGTGCTGTTTTTCTGTTCATCCTTACAGGCTAAAGCAACAATAGCGACATTCTGTCCTTCGTAGGATGAAGGGTTAGGAACAGGTTCACCAGTATCGGTATCAATGGCACATATAAGATCCGGACTAGTTATGTAGGGAGATCCATTTTTCCACAAAACATGGTTCTCATTTTTGAACCAAACTTTAAGCTCTTCTTCGCCGCAATCAACTGTATATGTTCCCCAATAATAGCCATCAGTATCACGATCATCTTTTTCAACAATGACACCGCGACCTATTACATATCCTCCCAGAAAGGTCATTAACTCCTGAACAAAGTCTTTACCTGCTTCCTTAGCTTCACGCAAAAGCTTGCCCGCTTCATAGGATTCACTTAAGGTATTCTTAATCACAGTTTTTTTCATCTTACTGGCTTCCAAAGCCATTCCAGCTTGTCCAGCTAAGCCATAGCCGGCAACACTGATCAGTTTGCCCAGATGTTCAGTCGTACGTGGATTGATTGCATTTTTGATAATACAGACGTTGCCCCATTCATCAACTGAAGCGATTGGAGCAAGCTTATGTCCATCATAATTATATGTAATTTGGACAATTTCAGGGATTGCTCTGCCAGTATAATCTCCGTCTACAGTAACCATACCTCTCTGAGCACCAGCGGCAATGGCTGCAGACGCATTCGCTCCGGCAAGCTCTATCGGGACAATAACGTCAAACTTTTGTTTAGTATATTCTTCAAGTTCACCGATCGCCTTACTCATACGATCTCTCTCTGGATTTACACTTGTCTCATCTGTCATACCATAAGATGACATTTCTTTTATAGTGTCTTCTGTATGCGGCGCTATTGATCCCATTAAGAAAGGACAAACACTCATGGCATCATCAGGAATACTCTCCGCATCAACCCATCCAATCTCATGCCCATCGTTTAAAGCAGTCATAAGAGAATCAATTCCATTCTCCGGTAGTCCTCCTCCTCCGGTACCAAAAAAAGTACATCCCCGAACAAAATCTTCAACTTGTTGTCGATTTTCTAACTTCATCGTTGGCATACAAACCTCCAAAAATTTTAATAATTCTTCTGCCTAGACAAACTTCTTTTACCACGAACACGCATTTTACTGAAATGTGACTGTAATACGTCTTTTAGTAAATACACCATAAAAACAGTCAAAATGTGAAGATACATGATTGAAGAGCTTGTATTTATTGTACTGAATGAATTATTATACTTCTATGTGCCACTGCTCATTTTCCAGCTTGTGATATATGCACTTAACCCATGTAAGAGG
>JAAYFL010000057.1 GCA_012728235.1 Synergistaceae bacterium | reverse complement strand
GGCTCAGAATCTGTTTTAACTGCAATATTAGGCAACTTGCCAAACGGGTACCTTGTCTATTACGGTGCAGACGAAGCATCTGCTGTTTTAGCCCACAACTTGGGTGCAGATGCATTTGGCAACACATCATGGTCTATCCCGATCAACGGAGGCGGATTGCCTCCATATATCGCGATTTTGCCACCGGAACACTACAGTGGAACCATAACAGACTTAACCCTTTCCGTTATTTCCGGAGAGAATGGGTTAGATCCGGAAATAAGCACCGCCACTTTCGACATGGAGGTAGTTCCTTTTGCTGACGGGCTTTCTATATCTCCAACAAGCACTTTTGGCAATGAAGGAGATTATGTATCTTTAAACCTTAATGCATCCATTATTGATACTGATGGTTCAGAAACAGTTACTCTGGAAGTTAAAGGACTTGGAGAATACGCTTCATTCTACTCCGGTACTTCCTTGATATCTTCAAGCTATGATTCTGCAACAGATACATACACAGTTTCCGGAATAGCTGCAAGCGAAATAGACAACATAGCATTTATACAATCGGCAAGAACTGGAACTATTGAAGTTAAAGCTTATACGGTTGAAACTTCAAATGGTGACACTTCTGCTCCTGCCACGGGCACCTTCGACATAGATATTTTCGAGACTATTGCGACACCGGGAGACGACACTCTTCTCTACTCCGGAGGGAAAGCTCTTGACGGTTTTACAGGAAATGACACAGTAGTCATGAGATTCAACGAAGGGATAGATTTTGACACAGACCCTGTAATTCGCAATATAGAGGTGTTCGACTTGAGAGGCGACACAAGCGGTTCTAACGTTCTTCAGAACTTATCTGTACAGGACGTAATGGACATAACTGACTCAAACAATACTCTCACTATATTTGGGGATTCAAACGACCACGTCAGCCTTCTTGATGACGGGAATTGGACCATTACGACAGTTAACGATGGCGGCATAGATTTTGACGTCTATACTCATGCTATACATACTGATGTAGTGCTGAAGATCCAGCAGGATTTGATAACCAATCTCATTGACATTACAGAGACTCCTTAAATCCAAATGAATTAAACAACAACAAGGGGCTTAGTTTAGAACTAAGCCCCTTGTTTATTTGGATAAAATTATATTTATAAGTTTAAGACAACAAGAAGTTATTTTAATCACATTGTTTTAGGCTTTATCACTGTTCCTCTATCGCTTTGCCGGTATAAGAAGCACTGAGACTGGAGAGCGGCGAGCCACTTTGTGGCTAACACTTCCTAGGAAAAATTCGTTTACAAAGCCCCTCCCCTGACACCCCATCATAACGAGCTGTGGCGAGTGCTCTTCTATAGCGCTTAATATTTCATTTGATGGTGCGCCTGTTAGCAAGAGTGTTTCTACTTCGGGGCACCCATTTTTTAAAAGGCTTTCTTTCATTTTTTCTAGCGTCTTGTCATCAGATTCGTCCACTTCTTTCATGTTCTCATATGCATATGCTGAAATTTTATACTCGTCTTGAACATGCACTATCGTTATTTTGTTGTTTATAAAGGGAAGCATTTCTATTAGGTGCTTAAATGCTAAATTCGAGTTTTTTGAAAAATCTGTGGCGAACAAAAGGTGGTCGGCAATCCCTTTCTGTTCTATCCCTCTTTTTTTTGCAATTCTATGCTTTTTTGCGTCCGGTTTGTAAATATATGTCGGTTTTCTGGCGTTATGGATAAGTTTATTTGCCATGGGATTAAATACTTTACTGTCTGATGC
>JAAYFL010000056.1 GCA_012728235.1 Synergistaceae bacterium | reverse complement strand
TACTGGCACGTACAGGCAAAACAGAAATGGACCAAGAAATTCGGTACATTCCTTCGCTACACACGCGCAGACTGGGATACAGCAGGTCAGGATACAGCAACAGAGTGGGGCGCAGGTATCACATATCAGTACTCACCCGCAATCGCATTCATGCTCGCATATGACAGCGTTGACTACGGTAAGGGTGGAACATCCTTCGGAAGAAAAGATGCTCCTCTCGAAGGAAAAGACAACCTCATCATCTTCCGTACAACAGTTAGATTCTAATCTGACGAAACTTATTTAGTTACACAAACGGAGCCCATCTGGGCTCCGTTTTTTTATATTTTTATTTCAGAATATTTGTGACTCTATTTACGTCCGTCTTTATTTTTATATTTTTTTCTTTACATTATTTATTAAAATACAAGAAGTAGTTGCCGCTTTTTGCCTTGCCAATGGTACAATATATATGTAAACTTACTTAGTCTTAATTAGTAATCTGATATATAATATTTCTTGAAGTATGGGAAATCTCGTACAAATTGAAGGGAGTCTGTAATATATGAAAAGAGTTCTTCTCCTATTGTCGCTTATCATGATACTTGTCTTTTCTATTGCAACAGTAACAACCGCCCAGTCATTTGATTCAGTTCTAGCGCGCTGGTCGCAGAGTAAACGCTATGTGGAAAGGGAAGACAAGGTTTCAAATTTAACCATAACTGCAACTTACTATTCCGCAGAGTACATTGAAGCTTTCGTTCAAAACGAAGCGAAAAAGAATCTCTGGACAGAGAATGAGCTTGAAGAATATAAATATAACTTTGTAAAAGCTCTAAGGCTCGATGAGACGATACCTATTCTGTTGCATATAGACAATAACGGTCCGGCAATGTATCTTTCACCTCTGGACATATTTGCGAAGCTTAGAATAGGCAAAAACACATATAAACCTATAGATTACGACAAGCGCCTTAATTTTAAACTTCTCGGGGAGAGAGAGGGATTAATTTTCTTCCCAAGAACGGATGCAAAGACGGGAAAAGATTTGCTTAAGGGTGAAAAGTATGTAACTTTTGAGCTGCCTCCTTCAATAAGCCCTGTAGTTGAGAGTAGAGAGACAGCTTTCATGTGGAATGTCGCAGATGACGATCCCAAGAAGCTCTTTGCCGGTAAAACAGCGGACAAGATGGAAACAGACCGTCTTTTGAAAAGACTAGAAAAATTGAAAAAAGATAAAAAAGAGCTTGATTCACAGCTGCAGACTGTCAACTCTGAAATAGGCACGATTCAAACTCGTCTAGATGAGTTGATGATGAAGAAGTAGTTATAACACTGTAAATAACATAAAAAGCGAAGCCGTAAGGCTTCGCTTTTTTGTTTTCAATATTTTTAAAAATCAAATAACTTTATTCGGGAGTCCAGGCTCCTACAGCACCCAAAAAACATCACTTACTGCTGCTTTCTTCCGAACCTGACAGATTTCACGAGCTTTCGCCGCATAGGACTGAACTCCCGAATAAAACTATTCTATATACAGTATAGTGGATTTTTTGAAAAATAACCAGCTTTTAACTGTCAAATTATGACAACTTCTAAATCTTCCCATCAAGAAAAGCTTTTATTTCCAATAGGCTGCATCAAAACCAACTACTTCAACTGTTTTGGCGTGCCTGTGGGGATTCGAACCCCAGACCTCCACCTCCGGAGGGTGGCACTCTATCCAGCTGAGCTACAGGCACACAGATTGAAGTATCGGAAGAAAGTATAGCATATCAGTGATAGAAGTGTCATTTTTAAAAATCTAATTCTGCCTTTTATTAGACGGAAATTTATTTTTAATATCAAATATGTATACCTATGACTATATGACATTAATTTTACAAAGAGAAATTAAAAGTTTATAGAATATGTTTTTATATTTTAATTTTTTTTATAATTTTAACTAAAGAAGTAATGTGTCGCCATAAAAATGCTTGTAGTAGTACAAATACTTTTTCTTTCTTGACGATATGTCATCAATTCTAGAGGTAATTAAAAAACAGAACTTAGAGATTTATTTCACATAATGAGACTTTTGTCCTATATGCATAAAATAAAAATTGAGTAAAATTGCATTCTGAAGTAAGCAATGGCTAACTTGATTATAGAATTATATATTTTATGTTGAGCCATTTCAATTTTATTTTTTTAGAAGGGAAGGGATTATTGAAAATATTTTTGAAGTACATGAAGTACGTTAAGTTTGGTAAGTAAGTAGTGTAGGCTCGGAAGTTTGTAAATTTTATACAAGACATAAAAATATCTTGTATAGATTTGACGCCAAGTTTGGCACAGGCGATAACGGCAAAGATAACGATTGGACAACCGGAGACACAAAAAATGAATTCTCAAAAGAGCGCTTCCGTCTTTTCTTGACAAAACAGATTGACGAGAAGACATACTTTGAAACTCAGTACCGTGCAGGCGCATGGGTTTCAGGTCAGAAAAAAGGAGCTTACGGACGTGGTGAGGTAACAGAAGCATCATGGAACAAGGTGTTCGTCGGCACGAAACTCCCCTACGATGTAGATTTCCGTTTCGGACGTTTCCAGTTTGACTGGGAAGACGACCACGGTCTCTACGATGATGAAGATGCCGCATTCGGTGGCTGGCGTACAGACGGATTTGAACTCAGCAAAAAATGGGGTTCTTTCAGAGGTACAGCAGTTGTAGGCCGCAACTCAAACGGTGAGCGCAGAAACGATGCCATGGCTTCCGCCAACGCTTTCGAACAAATGCTTTATGCAGCAAAGTTTGATTGGGCACCCACAGATAAGTTCTGGGCCTTAGGTATGGGATACTGGCAGCATGGCGACGGTGCTTCAACTGATGACATTCGCATAAACACATACGGTGCGGCAGCAGGCTATAAATTCACACCTGCAGTTGAACTTAAAGGAGTTTACTATTGGCAGAACTTCTCCGGTTGGAATGCAATCGCAAATGGCGACGATGCAAAATCATGGAAAGCCATTCTTGACGTCAAACAGGACGCACTCAAATTCACATCACTGTGGGTAGAGTACGCACAGGAAGACAACTGGTTCGGCGGAAACAACGATCAGGATTGGGAGGCTAAATATACTCTCGGCACATATTTGCAGGCAGGAGTGCTCAACGTCAGACCTCACAATGATCAGACAACAAAATACTTGTTTGTCAAAGCTGAGCAGAAATGGAACAAGAAGTTTGGTTCATTCCTACGCTACACACGTGCTGACTGGGATACAGCAGGTCAGGACACAGCTACAGAGTGGGGCGCAGGTATCACATATCAGTACACACCCGCAATCGCATTCATGCTTGCATATGACAGCGTTGACTACGGCAAGGGCGGCACTTCCTACGGAACAGGCGATGTTCTTGAAGGAAAAGATAATGTCATTCTCTTCCGTACAACAGTTAAATTCTAATTTGTCATAAATCAACAAATACAAGGGGGGCCATTTGGCCCCCCTTTTTTTATTTTCTACACTTAAAAACAGAGAAATAGTCTGTTATGCGATATGTTTTTCATGTAATATTGGCTATAATAAAACGTATTAAGTTTTTACGTGTGAATGGTTTTGTAATGGAGCTGTTTTTATGGATAGTATAGATTTAAAATTTATGAAAGAAGCTTATTCCTTGGCACAGGAGGCCGCCTCTATGGGAGAGATTCCCGTGGGTGCGGTCGTAGTTCGCGAAGGAGAAATAATAGGGCGGGGTTTTAACAGACGCCTAATAGATAACTCTCCCTTTGCT